>NZ_JBMFJI010000022.1:0-14699 GCF_049973875.1 Acidilobus sp. | reverse complement strand
CACGTGGGGCCACTTGACAAGTGTGAGGGGCCTAGGCTGACCCCTGTAATACCTCAGGCCCTGCAGGGTATTACGGTCATGAACTAGGGCTGAGATATTGCATAGCAATGGATAGCACTGAAGGCTGCCGCTTAAGGCCTTCGCTGAAGCCCTTCCTTAATAGGGCCGACCCGGCCCTAGACTTGTGGCCGTGGTGTCCCGACTTGAGGAGGAGCCCTGAGGAGAGGGAGAGAGTCAAGAGGCAGGCTGAGGAGGCCTCCTACGAGCTCGGCAAGGAGCTGCCGGAGTCCGTGCTCAGGCTCAGGAGGCTGCTGAGGAGGGCCATAAAGTACGCCGTGGCCTCCAACACCAGGGTCATGGTGGTCCTCAGCGGCTCCGACCCAGTAAAGGTCGGGGTCGCCACGGCCAGCGCGCTGATAACCTATGAGCAGGTCATGAGGTCCCTGAAGGTAAGGCCCCAGCTCAGGGTCCTCTACGCCTTCAACCAGGACTACGAGGACTCGCAGCTGAGGAAGGAGCTCGTCAAGAGGTCGGTCAAGGAGAGGGGCAACCTGCTCAAGCTGACCATAATAAAGTCCGAGGACTCTAGGAGGTACCTTGGGACCACCTTCCAGGGCCTGGTGCTTGACCTGGTCAACGACCTCAGGCCCAACAGGGTGGGTATCCTGGCTGGCGTCGTTGAGGGAGGGGGCATAATAATATTCCAGGCGCCCTCGTGGAGCTCGTGGGACCAGCAGCTCACAGACTTCAGGAGGAACCTGCTGGTCCCGGGCCACGACCAGCCGAGGTACGTCTTCATAGGCTGGTTCAAGAGGAAGCTGCTGGAGCACCAGGAGAACATATTCGTAGTTGACCTTGACAACGACAGCATCATAAGCGGGCAGCCGACCAAGCTGCCGGCCGCCGCCGAGAGGAAGGTGACGCCGCCGGAGGAGGCCGAGTTCCCGAGGGAGCTGTACTCCCTGGCCCTCACCCAGGACCAGGTCAACGCGATAAAGCAGGCTGAGTGGCTCATAGAGCCGCCGAGGAGGGGCAGGAAGAAGCTGCTGGTTATAACCGCGGACAGGGGCAGGGGCAAGAGCTGCGCCGCCGGCATAGCCATGGCCGGCCTGGCCAAGGTCCTCTCCAGGGAGAGGCCCCTCAAGGCAATAGTCACGTCCCCCGACCTGGAGAACACGCAGAGCCTCATGCAGCTGGCGGAGAGGGCCTTCAAGGCGGAGGGCCTCGACGTCGAGGCCATAGTTGACAGAGGCCTCATAGCCGGCTTCAGGGGCAAGGGGGTCAAAATAAAGTACGTGAGCCCCGACGACGTGCCCGAGGTGGACGCGGACCTGGTGATAATAGACGAGGCCAGCGGCCTCCCCGTCCCCCTGCTGCACAAGATATGGAGGAGCCACTCGAGGGTCCTCGTGGCCTCGACGATCCACGGCTACGAGGGCGCGGGCAGGGGCTTCAGCGTCAGGTTCCTCGGCGAGGTGAGGCAGGACCCCGACACGGACCTGAGGGAGTTCGAGATGACGGAGCCCATAAGGTACTCCGCCAACGACCCGGTGGAGAGGTGGCTGTTCGACGTCCTGCTGCTTGACGCTGAGCCCGCAGACCTCGACGACGCCGACCTCAGGGACATAAGGGAGGGGAGGCTGCAGTACCTCGTGCTTGAGCCGGAGGAGCTGTTCTCAAAGAGGGAGGACCTGCTCAGGCAGGCCTTCGGGATATACGTGCAGGCCCACTACAGGAACGAGCCCGACGACCTTGCCCTGATAGCCGACGCCCCCCACTACAGCATAAGGGCCATGGCCACGCCCTCGGGCAAGGTAGTCTCGGCTGCCCTCCTGGCCGAGGAGGGAGGGCTTGACGAGGAGCTGAGCAACACGCTGCTCAACCAGGACAAGACCAAGGGCAACATAATACCTGACAGGGTGATAAAGCACCTTAGGGTCCCTCCCTTCGGAAGGCTGAGGGGCTGGAGGATAGTCAGGATAGCCACCCACCCCAAGGTCCAGGACAAGGGCATAGGCTCGGCCCTCCTCAGGGGCATATACGAGGAGGCCGTCAAGAGGGGCTACGACTGGGTGGGCAGCGGCTTCGGCGTCAACGAGAAGCTCGTCAGGTTCTGGGCCAGGAACGGCTTCCAGCTCATCCACATAAGCCCTGATAGGAACCCCGTGAGCGGCGAGTTCACGGTGCTGGTGCTCAAGCCCATAAGCGAGCAGGCCGCGAAGCTCACGGCGGCGGCCAACAGGGAGTTCAAGTACAAGCTCCTCAACAGCCTCCAGGACACATACAGGGGCATGGAGCCTGACATAGCGGTCGCAATGCTCAACGCCACGGCGCCCCTGAGGGACGACGTGCCGCCCATGAGCAAGCTGAGGCTCCAGAGGCTCTGGGCCTACCTCTACGGCACCATGACCTACGAGACCAGCAACGACGTCATAAGGGACGTGGTCATGACCTACTGGGAGAGGGCGCCCCTGGACAGGGGCCTGCTGAGCCACGAGGAGGAGCTGGCCATAACTGTCAAGGTAATGCAGGGGAGGCCGTGGCCGGAGACCTCCAGGGAGCTCGGCGTGGGCTTTGAGGACGCGCTGTCCCTGGTTAAGGCCGCGGTGAGGAAGCTGGCGGCCAAGTACTACGGCGTTGGAGAGGGCTCGCTGCAGGCACTGGGCTTTGACGACTTCTAACAAAAAGGGGAGCTAGGGCTACGAGTCAGAGTCGCCTATGACATAGACGTACAGGGTCCTCTGCCAGCCTCCCCTGTCCCCTATTATTTTAACTGGCTTCCACCCGGGTATCTGGAAGTCCAGGGTCACCACCCTGGTCCCCGGCTTCAGCTCCTGCTTGAGCTTAGGCTTCAGCGCCTCGTTGACGCTGGTCAGCAGGTACATGTAGACCACGGTGGCCTCGCCTATCGGGACCCTAAAGAAGTCCCCATGAACTATCTCAACCTTTCCGTCGAGCCCCTCCCTCTTGGCCCTCTCGCTGGCCTCCTTGTAGAGCTCGTCCCTGAGCTCAACGCCGACGGCCTTCTTTATCGGGTACCTCTTGGCTGCCTCTATGACTATCCTGCCGTCGCCGCAGCCGAGGTCGTAGAGGACGTCGCCCTCCTTGAGGTCCAGCGCCTGGAACACCAGGTCGAGGACCTCAGGCCTGGTAGGCACGAACGGAACCGAAGGCCCTCCGAACGCCATCGCTATCCACCCTAGGTCTAACTCCTCCTGGTCACCCGTGGTGGGTACCCTTATACGTGTTGACTGGTGTCATTTGATTTAAGCTAACTTGCTGATCCCTTAACACCCTTTAACAGTGGTGTACGCCCTGTTCTGGTAAAGCAGGGGGCACCTCATGGGAGGGGCGCTGCCGTCAACTACCTCCCCGACAATTATTGAGCGGTCCCCTCCGTCGTAGACGGCCCACCTCCTGGCCACCAGGTAGGGCCTGTCGCCGGGAAGCATGGGGCCGTACTTGCTCTCCATGTAGTTTGCCCTCCTGAGCTTTTCAAGGGCGTCGCCGGGCTCATCCATCAGGCGGGACAGCCACTCGTCGTCCTTGGAGAGCATGGTTACTATGAAGTAAGGCGCCTGGGTCAGGACCTCGTGGCTCCTGCTGGACCTGTCTATGCATATTAGTATCAGGGGAGGGCTTATGCTCAGGCTAGTCATAGAGCTTACCGTCAGGGCCGCGTAGGAGCCCCCCAGGTCCCTCGCGGTAACCACGTAGACCTGCTGGGCGGCCGACCTCATGAACTGCTTTATCAGCTCCCCGGCGTCCAAGGCCTGCACCGGGCTAAGGAGGCCTAAGCGCAAAATTAAGCTTCCTCGTTGTCTTCACTATTACTTTCCTCGCCCTCCTCGCCGCCCTCCTCCTTCCCCTCCCCCTCCTCCTCGGCGCCTCCCTTCATCTGGGCCCTGTAGACCTCGTATGAGACCTCCATTGCATACTTCAGCGCCGCCTTGGCCTTGAGGAACTCCAGGGTAGAGTAGAGGCCGTCGAACTTGATCTCGGCCACGCTGCCGTCCGGCCTGTCCCTTATGGTGAGCTTGACGCCCCCTCCCTCGTCGCTCCCCTCCCTGCCCTGGTAGGCCCTTATCTCGGCCTCAACGGTGCTGAGGTACTCCCTGACCTCCTTGGGGAGGGCCATGGGCACCTCCGGCACGACCCTCACGTAGCCCTCGCCCCTGAGGAGCCTCGCCACCCTCCTCCTGCCTACCTTTATGTCCTCGGGCCTCTCAGCCGGGCTGGCCTTGCCCGCGTCCTCTATGTAGTCGAGGAGCGCCTTGAGCGCCGACAGCTCCTCCTCGAGCTCCTGTATCCTCTTCTTCAGGTAGGCCTCCAGCGTCTCCTTGCTCACTGCCCTCTCGGACTGCTGGCTCAAGCTCTGCCCCTGAGCTCCTTAGCTTAAAGGGGGCTTTCGCAGGGAGGGGCGAGTAACACCGCTGCCGGAGCCGAAAGGTGTATACAGCCATAGCGCGTTCCCACCGGGGTAACACTTAAATGCCTGAGGCCTTGGGTTAGCCGAGAGCGAGGTGCGCGGTGATGGAATGGGAATATGTAGGGGGCGCAGGGGACGCCTCGTAGAGGCGCTGCTCCTCCTGGCGCCCCTGGTAATGATACTTCCGGTCCCCCTCTACAACAGGGCGTCCCCTGAGCTCCTGGGGATCCCCTTCTTCTACTGGTACCAGCTGGCCTGGCTCCTAGTGCTCAGCGCCTGCCTTGCCGCTGCCTCGAGGTGCGGGGTGAGCCGCGGTTGAACGCCGCCGAGCTGGTGATGTTTACGGCGGTTGTGGCGGCCCTCTCGGCCCTGGGCTTCCTGGGCCACAGGTTCAGGAGGCCGGGCAGGGGTCTCGAGGAGTGGGCCATAGCTGGCAGGAGGTTCGGGCCAGTCATAGTCTGGTTCCTGCTGGGCGCTGACGTGTTCACGGCCTACACGCTCGTCAGCGTGCCCTCGCTGGCCTTCGCCTCAGGCGCCATAGTGTTCTTCACCATACCCTACGCCGTCACGTTCCTGGTGGCATACGTAACCATGCCTAGGCTCTGGTCCGAGGCCAGGAGGAGGGGACACCTCACGGCCGCGGAGCTCGTGGCTGACGTCTACAGCAGCAGGGCCCTTGGGGTGGCCGTGGCGGCTACTGGCATAGTTGCAGTGCTGCCTTACATGGCTGTTCAGATAGACGGCATGAGGGCCGTGCTGGAGGTCCTGCTCCAGGGCGTCTCAAGCCCGGGCCTCGTGTCAGAGCTCTCCCTCCTGCTCGCCTTCGCCGTCCTGGCGGCCTTCACCTACAGGAGCGGCCTAAGGGGCTCGGCCCTTGGGGCGGTGCTCAAGGACGCGCTCCTGTGGCTCACGGTAGTCGTCATGGCTGCGGTGGCGATATCCAGGGTCGGGGGCTTCCAAGGCCTCTTCTCAGGGCTCTCCAGGGACCCGCTGCCCACTGGCACGCTGACGCTCAGGAGCGACCTCTACGTTGACTACCTTAGCCTGGCGGTGGGCAGCGCCCTGGCCCTCTACCTCTACCCGCACGTAATCAACGGAGTCATGAGCTCCCAGTCGCCCAGGACGATAAGGACCTCCACGGCCCTGCTGCCCCTCTACGTCATAGCTGTTGGCGTATTCTCCTTCCTGGGCTTCGCGGCCTACCTCATGCCCGAGGTGCTCAGGTTCATATCCCAGTTCCCGGCATCCCAGAGGGGGCTCCTCGTGGTCCCCGCCATGGCCCAGCTCCTCCTCCCCGGCCCGCTTGCGGCTGTGATCCTCGCGGGCATATTCATAGGCGGCATGGTGCCAGCCGCTATAATGGCCATAGCCCAGTCTAACCTGCTGGTGAGGGGCATAGTGAGGCCCATGGTGAGGCTCAGCCCGGAGGGGGAGGAGGCCGCCGCCAAGTGGGCCTCGGTGCTCTTCAAGTTCCTCGCCCTGGGCTTCGTGTTCGTGACCCCTCTGACGTATGCCATTCAGCTCCAGCTGCTCGGCGGCATAATAGTGCTCCAGACCCTGCCCCCTGTCATGCTAGGCCTTGTCATCAGGAGGCTTAACCCAGGGGCCCTCCTGGCGGGCCTCGTGGCTGGCCTGGCTTCAGGGGTCTACCTGACGCTGCTCGCCAACGGGTTCAGGCCCATAAGGACCACCTCAGTAGCAGTTGGAGGAGTGCCGGTCTTCGTTGGACTCATAGCCCTGGCGGTCAACCTGGCCGTTGTCTTCGTGGGCTCCGCGGCGGCCCAGCTCCTTGCCCGCGGCTCTTCCTGAGCGCAGGGCCCCGCGGCAACAACGCATATCTTATTCATAGCCTCCTGCCAAGGCGGTGAGGAGGCCTGAGCCTAAGGGCTGAGGACGTGGTCAGGGCCCTGAGCCCAGCCATAAGCGACCACAGGGCCATGAGGGTCCTGGCATCGCTGACGGCTTACAACAGGGTGCAGGGCACCATAGAGCTCGTCGACGCCGCGAAGCACGTCCAGGAGGTGCTCCTCGAGGAGGCGGGGGACTCGCTCGAGGTGGAGCTGGTCAAGTTCGGGGGCACCAACGTCCCCGACTGGGTCTCCTCCCCCACCGGCTGGGCCATACACGAGGCCAGGGTGAAGGTCGAGGGGGGCCAGGAGCTCACGCTTGAGTCCCACCCCACGCTGGCCGCCGCGCACTCGCCCCCGGGCAGCGTTGAGGCGGAGGCTATAGTCATAGACAGGTACTGGTGGAGGCCGGAGTCCTACTCCTCCGCCAAGGGGAAGGTCGTGGTTAGCCCCGGGGACCCATATATAGTATATAGGTTGGCAGGCGACGCCGGCGCGGCGGCGGTGGCCTTCTACAGCGAGACCGCTCCCCCGGACGCCGTGCCCTACAAGAGCCTCTTCCTCAGCAGGAGCGAGGCCGCCAACGGCTCCCTGCCGGCAGTCTCGATACCGCGCTCCATGGTTGAGCCCCTGAGGTACGGCAGGAAGCTGTCGGTTATGGTGGACTCTGACGTGAGGAGGGACCCGGGGTTCCCCATAGTCATAGCGTGGCTGGGCGACAAGGACGGGAGGGGGCCGGCCGCCATGGCCCACGTCTGCCACCCCACGCCGGGGGCCAACGACAACGGCAGCGGCTCCGCCTCCCTGGTGGAGGCGGCGGTGGCGCTCTCAAGGCTAATCGACAGGGGCCAGCTGCCCCAGCCCGAGGCCACCGTCAGGTTCGTCTGGGTGCCAGAGTACACGGGGAGCGCCGTGGCCCTAACGAAGACCCTCAAGGGGCAGGTGACCCAGCTCCTTAACTTCGACATGGTTGGCGTCGAGCCGGGCGGCGGCAACGGCCCCCTGAGGGTCGTGGCCAGCAGCCTCTCCGCCCTCGGGCAGGCAGACGCAGCGCTCCAGGAGGCCGCCGAGGCCTCCGCCGAGCTCCTCGGCTTTGACTCGCTGAGGCTGGTGCCCTACGAGGGGGGAAGCGACCACGACGTGGCCTCCGCCCTCGGCATACCCTCAGCTATGCTCAACGGCTGGCCCGACGTGAACTACCACACAGACATAGACGACCTCGACAGGGTCTCGAGGCGCATGCTGAGGCTGTCGTCGCTGATAGCCTCATCCTCTCTGTACCTCCTAGCCAGGTCGCCCCCTGACCCAGCGGCCTTCAGGTCAAGGCTGGTATCAGCCCTGTCGCGGAGGCACTACCTCAACGGGGACCAGGCCGCTGCCTCCCTCGCGGGCAGCCTGATGTCAAGGACCCTGGGGCTGCAGGAGGCCTCGGCGGCCCCGGAGGGCTGGCCGCCCAAGCTGGACACCGTCGTAAAGGTGAGGCCCCCGCTGATAGAGGGCCCGAGGGTCATAGCCAGGAGGTCGCTGGACGCAGCCATAAGGGTTGAGGAGCTGCTGGCCACCTCGGGGCCCATGGCAAGCACGGTCTACCTCAGGGAGGGCCTCATGCTTGCCACGCCCGAGAGGCCCCTGGGAGAGGTGGCGGCGCTCCTCGCGGCCGAGTACGGCACCGCCTCGGTCTCGGCTGAGAGGCTCGCGGAGCTCGTCAACCTCCTGGCCGACGTGAAGCTCGTGGAGCTCGGCTGAAAGTTCAGCAAGCCGTTTTTACCTAGGCGGCCGAGGCAGGCCCTGTGAAAGCCTTGTTCAGCGAGAGGCTCATAATGACCCCCGGCCCCACCGAGGTCCCCTACAGGGTCATGATGGCGATGACCAAGCAGGAGACCAACTCCGACCTTGACCCTGACTTCCTCAGCTTCTACCAGGACCTCAGGTCCAGGGCAGCCAAGCTCTTCGGGGCCACCAGGTCCAGGGTCTACCTCATGATAGGGGAGGCCATGCTCGGCCTGGAGTCAGCCATAGCTAACACTGTGAGCAGGGGTGACAAGGTGATAGTTGTTGACAACGGGGTCTACGGTGACGCCTTCGCCGACCTCGTCAGGTCCTACGGAGGGGTCCCGGTCAAGCTTGGCGCTAACTGGAGGAGGGCCGTGGACCTGGGGGACCTTGAGAGGGCCCTTGAGAGGAACAGGGACGCCGCTGCGGTAACAGTGGTGCACTGCGACACCCCCTCAGCCATGTTAAACGACCTGGCCGGCGTGGCCAGGGTGGCCAAGTCCTTCGGGACGCTAGTCATAGCTGACGTGGTCTCAACCATAGGGGCCATGCCGCTCCAGGTGGACAGCTGGGGCGTCGACATAGCCATAGGCGGGAGCCAGAAGGCCCTCAACGCGCCCGCCGGGGTCACGCTGATGAGCGTGAGCGAGGAGGCCATGGAGAGGGCCAGGAGGGTCAACTACCAGGGCTTCTACATGAGCCTCCTGCAGTGGGAATCGTGGCTTGACTCCAGGGGCGTGTTCCCCTACACGGTGAGCGAGCCGCTCCTCTACGCGGCCTCGGAGGCCATAAACATGGTGCTTGAGGAGGGCCTTGACAGGGTTTACTCAAGGCACCTGGCCGCCAGGAGGGCCGCCTGGGCCAGCTTTGAGGCCCTGGGGCTCAAACACTACCCGGACATCATGGAGCACAGCTCTCCCACGGTCACCGCCGCAGAGGTGCCTGGGGGCGTTGACGAGGCCAAGCTGAGGGACCTGGCCTGGAGGAAGTACAACACCATGATAGCCAGCAGCTGGGGGCCGCTGCAGGGCAAGGTGATAAGGGTCGGCCACATGGGGGTCCAGGCGTCGCCCGAGAGGCTGGCAAGGGCCTTCCTGGCGCTTGGCAGCGCAATGAGGGACCTGGGCCTCAGTGTGAGCCCAGAGGAGGCCGCCAGGGCGGCCCTGGAGTCCTTCAGGTACTGAACGTTCAGCAGGCAGTTTTCCTCCGGGGCCCTGACCCCAGGGCTGGTGTCAGGCTTGAGCTCAAGGCAGGGGCTGATAGTGGCCTCGACCACGGTTTCGATGGTAGTCTACGGCCTGGTGCTGGGCCTGGTGCCCGTGGCCGCCATATGGTCCTCGGCCCCCTCCTGGGCAGTGAGCACCATGTACCTGACCATACCTGTCGGGACCCTGGCCGGCAACCTGATAATAGGGAGGCTCACGGACATCATAGGCAGGAAGCCGTCGTTCATAGTAACCCTGGCCCTCTACGGCGTGGGCTCGCTCGTGACGCTGCTTAGCGTCAGGGGCAGCGTCTACGCCCTCCTAGCTGGCCTTGCGGTGGCCCAGGTGGGCCTCGGGGGAGAGATGCCAGCCATGCTGGCCTACCTGGCGGAGGTGATAGAGGAGAGGTGGAGGGCGGCCGCGCTCATACTGATAACTGACGTGTCTAACCTGGGAGTCCTGATAGACGGCCTGATAATGATGCTCTACCAGAGCAGCACCATACCAGTCTCTGTCGCGGTTGACGCGCTTGGGGCCGTGCTCGGAGTCACCATAGCAGTCATACTTGTCATGAGGTTCAAGATGCCGGAGTCGCCAGAGTGGCAGTCCGTGCCGAGGGAGTCCAGGGGCAGGGTCACGAGCCCTGGGGAGGGGCCGGGCATAGCGTTCAGGGTGACCGCGCTGACTGCTTTTGTGATAGCCACGGCCCTGACCTACGCCTTCCTGGCGCTCACGATAGGCCCCTACCTCTTCCCCTCTGAGACGGGCCTGCTGCTGGTCATTTACAACGTGGGCGAGCTCGTCGGGGGGCCGATAGCTTTGGCTCTGCTCCCCTGGGGCAGGAGCAGGGGCCTGGCCCTGGTGAGCTACCTCGGCGGCGCCGTCACCATGGCAGTGGCCGCGGCCGCCCTGGGGCTCCTCAGGAGTAGCTTCACGCTCTTCGTCTACATACTCCTGATAAACGGCATCTTCGGCGAGATGGCCTGGGCGGCCAGGGTCCTCCTGGAGCCCCTCGCCTTCCCTGTTCACTACAGGGGCACGGCAATAGCTATAGTCAGGGTGGTGCCCTACGCCCTCTACGCCGCCTCCGTCTTCTACCTCGCCAACGTGACGACCGGGGAGTACATGCTTTACAACGTGGGCCTCTGGGCCATAGGGGCCGCGGCCGGCGTCGCCTGGTACCTCAGGGGCCCGGAGGTGTACAGGCATTAAAGGGCCCAGTCCAACAGTGAGGGCGCGCGATGAGGAGGATGCACCTCTGGAGAGCCTGGGGCGGCGGTGACCGGAGCACGAGCTGCCTGAGCGCTTAGAGCAGGTGAAGGGCCAGGGGGTCGGACTTTCATCGAGGCTTCATGAACTTGTGCTCAGCCTCTCGTCCTCATACCCCTTGTCTGACTCCCCACGCCTAGGGTAGGGAGCGTGGGCTCCCAGCCACGACGCGGGGAGCCTCATCGGGCGCCCTCCTCCCCCTCACATTGCTCACAGAGTTCATTGTGGCGCCCTCCTCTGCATGATGATAGTAATGGAGAAGCCTATAAGCTTTCGTGAAGGGATAGTTGTGAATGATAAGTAAAATGATGTCAAATGATATAAACTTCACGGCTTATCGGAAACTGCTAGCTACGGCGTCATAGGGATGGCCCAGCTCCTGGCCCAGCTGTCGCCAATCATAATAACTCCCATAGCGCTCGCCTGGATCCTTGACGTGGCACTAAGGGCCCTCTATAATATAGCGGTGCCCCTGCCGCTCCTCGTGGCCCTGGGCCTCCTGACGCAGGCCTTCATGTTTGCCGTGAGCTACCTCGGCGTAAGGCTCTCCGCGAGGGTCGCGATGATAAGCGGGGCCGCCCAGATGGCGGCGATACTCGCCGGAAGCGTAGTCATAGTCCTGAGGAGCAGGTACCTGAGCCTCGAGCCCTTCACCATGCCAAGCGTTGGGCCGGTAGGCTTCTTCCTGGCGGTGCTCACGGGGCCCTACACGGCTTACATAGGGTACTCAGCTATAGTTAACTTTGGCGAGGAGGCCAAGGCCCCAAGGGAGACCATAAGGAAGGCCATAGTCGCGGCCGTAATAATGATGGCGGCCTTCTACACCTTCGTAGAGTACTCCCTGGTGGTCTCAGCGCCGCCCTCTGAGGTGCAGGGCCTCAGGTCGCTCTTCCTGCCGGCGGTGGGGACGGCGATATCGCTGGTTATAATATACTTCAGCCTGGCCGGCCTCAACGTGCCAGTGCTCTACGCCGTGCCTACCATGGCAGCCTACCTGGCGGCAGTGATAGCCCTGGCCGTGAGGAGGCTCAGGGGCTGACGGGCTTCTCCACCTTCTCCCAGACGTGCTCCTTCCCCCTGAGGTTCTTGACCGCGGCGGTCACAAGGAACAGCTGCTCCAGGGCCCAGGTCCTGACCATGCCTAAAGCCATGGAGGCCGCTATCAGTGCAAGGACCACGGCCGCCGGCAGCGAGCCCAGCGCGGCCGACGCCGCCAGCAGCGCAAGCGACGCGAGGGCCAGCCAGGGGTTCACCAGGTGAAGGAACGACTCCCACGCCAGGACGGCCCTGTAGCCCCTGGGGGCCCTCGGCAGGTCCCTGGAGGCCCTGGCCATGTGCTCGACCAGGTGCTGGGCCCTCCTGAGCTTCCACCTGAAGTACCCCCTGTCGGGCACGTACTCCCTGCAGACGGCGTCGGGCAGCGCTATAGACCTGAGGCCCTCCATCGCGACCCTGTGAGCCAGGTCGCTGTCGTCCGCGCCGGGCCTGAGGCCTCCAAGCCTGGCTGCCAGGTCCCTCCTCACGGCTAGGAGCTCGCCGTGGGCTATGGGGGTGCTGTGCACCTGGCTCTCCCCGAGCCTGAGCACGTTGTAGAGCGACCTGTAGGTGCCCTCAACCCCCCTCGGGGGCTCCTTTATGCAGGTCACGAGGCCGACGCCCGGGGCGGCAAGCGACGAGAGGGCCGAGGCCAGGGACCCCGGGGACCACTCGCAGTCAGCGTCAGTGAAGACCACAACGTCGCCCCTGGCCTCCCTGAGGGCCCAGTTCTCCGCGGCGTGCTTGCCCGACCTGGAGGCCTCCCTGAGCACCTTTACTGGGAGCCCCCTCTCCCTGGACCACCTCTCGGCCTCGTCCGCGGTGCCGTCGGTGCTGGAGTCCACAACTATTATCTCAAGCCTCGAGGGGTCCCACTGGGAGGCCACGTTGTCGAGCTTCCTCCTCACTACCCTGGACTCGTTGTATGTCGGTATGACAACCGTGACTGTGCCGCTGAAGGCCCCCCTCGGCGGCCTGTAGGCCCTCGACCTCCTCAGCATCACTGCGTAGTAAGCCAGGGCCGAGGCCGCGTGCCAGAGGAGCAGGGCGATGCCCACTGCGAGCAGCAGGTCGGCGACGTCCATGGCTATCCAAGGCCTCGCTGCGCTCCGAGCTTAAAGGCCTGAACCCTCCACCTCACCTGATAAGGCATGAGGAGGAGCCCGTACGACATTGACGTCATGCTGGGAATGCCTTACTACTACCTTGACTTCGACTGGGGCCCGCTGGGGGCCCAGGTGCCGAGGCCCGACGGCTTCAGGGTAGTCGAGGAGGTGGCGGGGGTGCCCTGCACTGAGTTCAGGCCAAGCGGCTCGGGCAACATGCACGTTTACCTTCTGACCAAGGTCGGGGTGGACCACGCCACTGCAATGAGGCTCGCCTCAAGGCTCCTGGGCTCCAGGCCCCACGTGATCGGCATCAAGGACTCGAACGCGGTGACGTTCCAGCTGGCCTACACCGTTGGAGGCAGCCCGAGGGTCAGGGAGGCCAGGCAGGGCGGCGTCGAGCTCAGGTACCTGGGTGACCACGACAGGAGGGTTGAGCACACGGGCAACAGGTTCTCAATAAGGGTCGTCGCGCGGAGGCTCGACGAGCTGGCCAGGAGGGTCTCGGCCCTGGCCTCGGCCAAGAGGCTGCCCGCTTACTTCGGCTACCAGCGGTTTGGCCTGGTGAGGCCCAACAGCCACGCGGTGGGCAGGGCCATAGTCAGGGGGGACCTGAGGGAGGCCGTGGACCTCCTCCTTGGGAGGCCCTTCAGTAGCGAGCCCGAGGCCTGGAGGGAGTTCAGGGAGCTCTACGACAGGGGCATGTACAGGGAGGCCCTGGAGGCCGCCCCCCGCAGCCTCTGGCCAGAGGCCAGGGTGCTCAGGGAGCTGCTCAGGAGCGGGGACCCTGCCAGGGCGATAAGGAGGTACCCCATGCCCCCCGGCTTCTTCGTTGAGGCGTACCAGTCCTACCTGTTCAACCTCTGCCTCTCGAGGTACCTTGAGGCCAACGAGGTGCCGGAGAGGATAGCTGTGCCCTCCAGCGCCTCGAGGGCCGAGGGGGCCTGCAGGGAGGTTATGAATGAGGAGGGTGTCAGGGAGCTGGCCTCAAGCGAGCTCGGGGTGAGGGCCAGGGACATGGTGAGGGAGTCCTTCATGGAGGTCAGGGGGCTGGGCCTCTCGGGCGAGTGGCTTGAGTTCTCGCTGGGCAGGGGCATGTACGCCACCGTGGTGCTCAGGGAGCTGCTCAGGCAAGACCCGTTAACCTTCGCCGGATGACCCTTAGAAATAATAGTCGCCCCGGCCCAGCTCCCCCGGGCTTAAGCAATGATTAGGTGGGCGGTCCTGCTGGTGGTCATCGCGCTGGTCCTGCTGCCCGCTGTCCGCGCCCAGGTTGAAGTGAGCTACGTCGGCGCTGTGGAGGCGCTGAGCTTCAACGTGACCTCCGCCCCCCAGCTCCTCAGGCTGCCGCTGTGCGCCGAGCCATACTCATATGCTGCCTACGAGCGGGGCGTCGGCAGCCTCTACGCTGAGTACTCGAACGGCACCCTGCAGGTCTCCGTGCTTAGCCCTGGCGCCGTTAACGTGAGCGTCTACCTGCCCCCCTGCTCGTCCCAGGGGGCGGTGGCCGCCTACTGGCTTTACCTACCCTACAGGACCTACGTGAGCGTGGCCAACGGCAGCGTGCTAGTCTACTACTCAGGCGCCAACGCCACCCTGGTCAACGTGACGACCCTGCTGGCCGGGCCGGGCAACCTAACGCTCTACGTGACCCCGCAGCCCGTGACGGCCACAACCACCACAACTACAACGACTACAACTACTACAACAACGACAACCACAGCCACGGTGACCTCAACAAAGCCTACTACCACAACAACGCCTATAACAACTACAACTACCACGTCAACTACATCAACTACGAGTGCCACAACGCCCGTGACCACCACGACAACCATGCCTACAACCACGACGACGCCGAAGCCCAAGTCAGACGTCTTCAGGTACGTCACAATAATAGTGGTCCTGGTGGCCTTGGCGGTAGCCGTCTCCGTGGCCGTGACCAGGAGGTGAAGGTCTTGAGGCCAGGGCAGCTGACCGCGGCGTCCCTGCTCCTGCTCATCCTGTTGGCAGCGGTCTCCCCCGTCGCTTCCGG
>NZ_JBMFJI010000021.1:0-14861 GCF_049973875.1 Acidilobus sp. | reverse complement strand
GACTGCCCCTCAGATGAGAGATGTAAGAGCGAATCGATGGGGGGAGCCCTCGCCCTTCAGGGCGGGGGGAAGTCAGTGAGGCGCGGGCCTTGGCCTGGAGGCTCGTGTGCCCCAGGTGCGGCTTCAGGGGCGAGGAGGGCAGGTACTACCACAGGTGCCCCAGGTGCGGCTCGCCGCTGGAGTTCGAGGGGGATAGGCCCAGGTATGGGAGGCTCCTCGGCGAGGGCTCAACCCCCCTGGTCTACAGGGAGACGCCGCTCGGCCCCATAGGCTTCAAGCTGGAGTACGTCAACCCGACGGGCAGCTTCAAGGACAGGGGCACAGCTTACTCGCTTCAGCTCGCCAGGGACCTCGGCTACAGGTGCGTGGTTGAGGACTCGAGCGGCAACGCGGGCATCTCCACGGCCGCCTACGCCTCTTTCCTTGGGCTGGAGGCCGTAGTGGCTGTGCCCAGGACTGCAGCCCCCTCCAAGAAGTCTATAATATCCTCGCTGGGGGCGAGGGTCGTCGAGCTCGACAGCAGGGAGGACGCGGCGAAGTACGCGGAGGCCATGGCGGGCAGGTGCTTCTACGTGGCCCACGCTGTGAGCGCGGCCTTCCTTGAGGGGATGACCTCAGCCGGCAGGGAGGTGCCGGAGGGCTCCGCCGTGGTCGTCCCATCGGCCAGCTTCTCGCTGTTCCTCGGCATCTGGAGGGGCTCAGGGGGCAGGGTCAGGCTGTACGCCGTGCAGGGGGTTCAGAACGCCACCCTCAGGGGCCTCGTGGAGCCCATAGCCGTTGGCTCCGGCAGCACCTCGTCCCTGGCAGACGGCCTGGTGCTCCCCTCAGCGCCAAGGGCCCAGGAGGCCGCCGACGCCATAAGGAGGAGCGGGGGAGGCCTGGTGCTGGTCTCGGACAAGGAGATAGCGGAGGCCACCAGGGACCTCTGGTCCATGGGGCTCATGGCCGAGCCCACCTCGGCCTCAGCTTATGCGGCGCTGAAGCTCCTGAGGGAGGCGGGCATCGACGTGAGCGGCTTCATAGCCGTGCTCACGGGCAGCGGGCTGAAGTTCTACGACCTGGTCTCTAGGATCCGCACCTCGACCTGAGCTCCTCAACGCAGGACCTGACGCACTCAGCGAAGTCCCTCCCTCCCAGGCTGATCTCCGCGCACCTCTCCCTGCAGACCTCCACCACGTGGCCCCTGGTGAAGGGGTCGCACTCGTCGGAGCCCATGGCAGCTCGTGTTACTGGGCTCGGAGACGTTTATCAATTTTTGTATACAGTATTACAAGGGTATTTTCAGGTAAATATTAGGAGAAACCTTTTTAGGCTTTTTGGGTTCTATTAAATATTTGGAGAAGAGGTGAGAAAAATGGAGAGGGGGTACAGGCAGGCAAACAGGCAGAACCAGAGGCTTGAGGCCGTGGCTGACCTATACATAGCTATCTACAGGGTGAGGTCCGGGTGATAAATAGTCCCTGCAGCCGTCGCGGCCGCTGTTGATGAACGCCCTTTTCCTTTTCTTCAGGGTTCGTTTTGCAGCCTTTATGGTCCCGATCTCAGTCAGACAACTTGCCAAGCTTCTGGAGCTGCTCCTCAACGTCCTTCATGCCGAGCCTTTCAAGCGTTGACCTCCTTATGTAGCCGGTCCTCCTGTCCCACCCAAAGGCGTCGTAGGCCTCCTCAACGAGCCCGTCCGGGTTCTCAACCTTGAGCCCCTTGGCGGGCCCCGTGAGTATAGGCGTTATCATCCTCTTGGGCAGCCTGTCGTGCTCCTTAGTGAGCCCCTCCCTCAGGTTGAAGGCCCTCTTCAGGTTCCACGTCCTCTCGCCGGCCAACAGCACGTCCTGGGGGGTGGTCTCTATGCCTGTCAGCGCGCTGTATATCCTGGCAATCCTCCTTGGACTTATGACTCCGCTCTCAGGCCCAGCAGAGTAGAATATGCAGAGGCCCACGTTGTTGAACGCCTCCCCGTAGCTGGCAAGCACCCTGTAGGCTATCCCCTTCCCGACGCCCGTCTCGGCTAGCCTGTCAGGCAGGGGCCACGGGAGGCCGAAGTCCTTGAGGCCGGCGTCGACCTGCATCATGTCGTACGACGGGTATATGGGGTGCACGTGGCAGGCGCCCCTCGGGCTCACTGCATACTGTATGGCCAACAGCTTGGACTCGACCCTGGGGTCGTGGGCGGGGAACTCGAGGCCCTTGACGTGGTTAACCAGCTCCTCGGCGCCCCTGCCTATGGCCTTGGCGGCCCTGTAGCTCCCCTCAGCCAGCAGGTTCCCGAAGCCCTTCCTGTAGGCTATCATCTCGACAAGCTTCACGTGGGTCTCGGGGTCGTTCCACCTCAGCTCAAGGCCGCCGGTGTCCTGCTTCGTTATTATCCCCTTCTGGTACGCCTCTATGGCCCACGCTATGGTGTGACCCGTTGATATGGTGTCCAGGCCGTAGTTGTTGGCGAGGTAGTTGACCCTTATTATGGCCTCCATGTTGTCTATCATGTTCATGGGGCCGTTCATGTCGGTGGTCTCGTACTCGGGGCCCTCGTTGGGCGGGGTGGCGAAGGGGCCGTAGGCTACGTAGCTGTACCTGCTGCACCCTATTGCGCAGGCGTGGCAGGCCCTCCTCTTTATCATGTAGTTCCTCTCGAGCGTCTCGTGCGACACCCTGTCGGCCGCCTCAAAGTAGCCAGTCTCAAAGTTCGCAGTGGGGAGCCCTCCCATGGCGTTGGTTCCCAGGAGCCCGCCTATGGTGCCGTGCTGTCCCATGAACCTCTGGCCCGGGTCGGCCTTTATGCCCCTCTGGGCCTCAAGCGCGGCGGCCATGAAGCCCTCCGGGTCGTAGACATCTATCCCCTCGCCGCCGGCCGCCACCACGGCCTTGAGGTTCTTCGAGCCCATGACTGCCCCTCCGCCCGTCCTGCCGGCCGCCCTGTCGTAGTCGTTTATTATGGCGGCAAACCTGATCAGGTTCTCCCCAGCTGGGCCTATGGCTGCCACCGAGGCCTCGTGAACCCCGGTGTCTTCCCTGAGTGCGTCAGTGACCTCATGTACTGTCATGCCCCAGTACCTCTTTGCGCTCCTTATCTCAGCCCTGCCAGACTCAAGGTATAGGTAGACCGGCTCGGGGGCCCTGCCCCTTATGACTATGAGGTCAAAGCCGCTGTACTTCATCCACGAGCCGAACTTGCCCCCTGACCTCGTCTCCCCCCAGCCGCCCGTCATGGGGGCCTTGAAGGCCCAGTATATGTTGCCGCTGCCCGGGGCCAGGGTCCCCGTGAAGGGGCCGGCGGTGGCTATGAGGATGTTGTCGGGCGAGAGTGGGTCGACTCCCGGCTGAAGCTCATCCCAGAGAACCTTGGCGGCGTAGCCGAGGCCTCCCATGTACATCTTGACGTAGTCCAGCCTCAGCTCCTCCACGCTGGTCTTGCCAGCGGATAGGTCGACCCTCAGGACGCGGCCCTTGTAGCCGTACCACTTCACAGCAAGTCCCAGCCTCCCGGGGAGGCCAAGCCGTATAAAGTGGAGCTCAGGCCTGTAAGGCCTATCCATGACTATAGGAGGGCTTAGTATTAAGACGCAGACTTTAGCTCAAGGAAGAATTAGTCTAAAACAAGGTGATGGGAAGGGTTAAAACCTGCGACCCCTCCCGAAGCCGCGCCTCCTGGGCGGGGCGTCCTCAACTACCTTGTCGGAGAGGTTGTTTGACGTGTTCACATTCTCTATCTGGGCGTCCGACTCGCTCAGGGTGCCGCCGCGGCCCAGGTTCAGCCTCATGTGGCCCTTGAAGGTGCCCACGAAGCCGTTCCTGACTGTTATGACTGCGCCCGGCCTGACGGAGTCTATGTTCCTGTCCCACAAAGTCATGAGTATGCTGCCGCTCTCGTCTCCAACTAGGGCGTCGGCAACCCTGTGGGTTGACCCGTCCCTTCCGCTCACGCTCCTGGGCTCCTCAACCTTGACAACCTTCACTGTGAGGCTGTCAACGTTGACGCCAGGAGCCAGGTCCTTTACCTGCACTCCTATTTACCCATTTCCCGTTGGGCGGGGCCCTTATAAGCTAAGATGAAGTGCTTGGAGGGCGACGTGGCCGAACTAGTCAGTATCAACATTTTTAGGTGTCACTGGGGAGGGAACCCCGTGGGAACATGAGGCTGCTCTTCGTTGTAATGGACGACCCCTCGGGCCTTGAGGGGTCCATAAGGGCCGCCCACGCCTTCCACTACGCCGTGAGCCTGGCGAAGGCGGGCCACGAGGTTAAAGTATACCTTGACGGCCCGGGCGTCAAGATCCCGGTGTCAGAGTCGCCCTACAGGGGGCTCAGGCCAGCGTTTGAGGAGGTGCTCAAGAACAACCTTCTCCTGGGGGCCTGCGGCTACTGCGCCTCCCCTCCGCACCTGAACCTGAGGGAGAGGCTCAGGGGGTTCAGGCTCATAGGCGATGAGGAGCACCACTACGCCTTTGAGGACCTGGTGGCGCAGGCTACCAGATAATAATGGCTTAGAACTTAAGGCCTGGCACAAAGCTTTAATTGGTTCCCCTTGGAGCTCTAGCGCTGGTGGGCCCGTCGTCTAGATTGGTTAGGACGCCGCCCTCACACGGCGGAGGTCGCCGGTTCAAGTCCGGCCGGGCCCACCACCTTTAGTCACAGCTTTATGGGCTTCCCATGGCCAGGGTAGATGACCCTGGGCCTAAGCTCAAGGAGCCTCCTGAGGCTCTCCTCAGCTAGGGCGTGGTTCACGTTAAGGGCCCTGGATGGCAGCGAGGGCCTCCCGTTGCGGCTCACTATAGCGTCGCCGCTGAACATCACTTCATCCTTAACGTAGGCCGTGCTGCCCGGCGTGTGCCCTGGGGCAAGAACCGCCCCGTAGCCCTCGATAACGTCACCCTCGTTGACCCTGACGTCTATGTGAACGGCCCTGGCCCTGAGCAGGGCCTGGAACAGCGCCGTCAGGGCGCTGCCCGAGGGCCTGGCCCTCCCCTCGATCACGTCGGCCTCCAGCGAGGGGGCAACGACCCTGCAGTTGAAGGCCTTTACAATTTCAGCCGCGTACCTGACGTGGTCCACGTGCTGGTGCGTTATGAGCAGGTACCTGACCTTCACCCCGTGCTCCTCGGCGACCCTGGCCACGTCGCTGGCCCTGGCCCCGGCGTCTATGAGGACCCCGTCGCTGGTGAGGTAGGAGTTTGACACGCCCTTTACGTGGAAGACCTCCATATGGCGGACGCCCGGGTGGAAACACTAGAGAAAGGTAAAACGCGGGCCGGCCTGGGCCAAGAAAAATAGACTTAGGTGGGAAGGCTAAAGCCTCTCAGCCGGCGGCCCTAGGCCTTATGTAGAGGGGCGCCAGCGCGTTGAGGAGCAGGTCAAGCCCTGAGACCGCCAGGGCCACCTCAAGCAGGGTAGGTATCAGCGTCATCGTGTAAAACTGGACCCCGAGGCCTCAGCTGACCTGATAGCCTCAAGGCTCCCCATAAGGGTCCCCAGGGACTTCGTGCTTGGCATAATAAGGAACGCCGAGTACCTCTTCAGGCCAGCGGAGGACGTGGGGAGCTTCACGAGGCTCGTGATGAAGTACCTGGGCAACGCTTAACTCCCGCGGGGCCACTGAGACTTAGGGATGACGAGAGGTCTCATTAGGCTAAGCCGTGGCCGAAGCGCTCTTCGCCGACCCTCAGGCCATGTTCCTGAGCTCGTTGAATATGTAGGCGGAGCCTCCCAGCATGGCTCCAGCGATCACGTACGTGTACCCGAAGCCGACAGAGTTGGCCAGGAAGCCCGAGGCCAGGGACCCGGCGAAGTAGGCCGAGCCCGTGAGCGTGCTGTAGAGCCCGAGGCCCCTGCCCTCCCTGTTGCCCTTGAGCACCTCGAATACCATGACGTTGGAGGCCGTGAAGAACGTGGCAAAGGCTATGCCGGCGGCCAGGGGGTAGAGCGTGAGCCCAGTGCCGAGCAGGTAAACGGGGCCTCCTCCCGCGGCCGTGGCGACGCCGATTCCTATGTAGGAGGCCCCCCTGGCCAGGAGGGCCCTGTAGGAGGCCCCGGCGTTGCCCCTTGAGGCAGCTATTATCTTAGGCGCGAGCTGGAACCCGGCCACCTGGGCCGCCATGCCGGCGGATATCACTAGGAAGACCTCTGACCTGGAGAGGCCAAGGACCCTCAGGCCGTAGGGGTAAAGGGTGTTAAATATGCCGGACGAGACGTAGAATATAGTTATTGCTATGAATAGCATGGGCACGTAGGCCGCGGGGCTCCTGCCGAGCTTTATGAGCCTCAGGGACTTGAAGGTGCTCTTCGACGGCAGCCTCAGGAAGAACGTGGGCACAAGCTTTACCCTGAGCAGGAAGCCCTCAATTATGTGGAGCAGGGACTCCCTCTCAAACGGGATCGGCGACCTGGGCACCGTGAGGGAGGCCCACGCCACTGAGGCGGCGGTGATCATTGTCATGACCTCAACTATGGCCCTGGTGGGCATGAGGCCCGAGGCTATGGCCGCGGCCACGTCCCCCGAGAGGTAGCCAACGGAGGAGAGCATGTTATACCTTGAGTAGGCGGAGCTCCACCTGGACTTCTCTATGGTGTCTATTATCAGGACGCTGACAGCCATGCCTACGGCTGAGGAGAAGAGGGACGCGGCGGCGTAATATGCCGCCACCTCGGCCAGGGAGCTCGAGAAGGCCAGGGCTAGGAGCGAGAGCAGCGTGCCGGCGAGGCCCACGGTCAGTACGTCTTTCCTGTCGTACCTGTCGAGGGCGAAGCCCCATATGAGGGAGGCCAGTATTGAGGCGGCGGTGCCGGCTGATATGGCGTAGCTTACCCCTACCGCCCCTCCCCTGAGCTCATAGACCTCAAGCGTCACCAGCGTGGAGAGGGGCCCCATGGCGAGGTTGAACGGTATCAGCGATATCATCCAGTCCCTGCGGTTCAAGCTCTTCCCTTGAGAGTGTAAAGAGGGCCCTCTTTAAAGCCGAGGAGCCCTCAGGCTCAGGGGTTTCGCGTGGGCCGCGTGCTTGACGAGCTCAGGGGCCACGTGGCCGACCTGACCAGGCAGGTGGAGTCGTCGCTTCACGGCCTCAGCCCAAGCCTTGAGGCCCTCAGGAGGTTTGTGGTGAACGAGATGTACATAGCGCCCTACGACTACAGGGCGCTGTCGCTCTTCGTCCCCAAGGCGGCCTCTGACGACGAGGTGGACTTCATAATGGGCCTCCTCGAGGGAGGGCCCAGGTGGATAAGGAACATAAGGTCTCTTGCAGGTGAGCTGGGGGTGTCCTACAGCCCTGACCAGGTGAGCCCTGACGCCGTGGCCTACTCCCACTTCCTGACGTGGCTTGGAGTCAACGGCGCCATGGGCGACCTGGCGGTGCTGGTCGGGGTTAACTTCAGGTCGTTCTGCGTCAACACCAGCGTCCTGGCGGAGTGGGCCGAGTCCCTCGGCGTGAGGTCTGCGGGCTTCCTCAGGTGCAGGGGAATAGATGAGGCCAGGGAGTCGCTCGCTGAGACAATAGCGGAGAGGTACCTAAACATGGAGATGTACAGGCACGTGGCCCTGTCGGCCCAGACCTACGAGCTTAACTTCTGGAGGCACGTGGGCGGCCGGTAACACCTAGGGCGGCCTTCCAAGGGGCTGCGGCTTAAGCCGGGGCGAGTAACACAATTAGGTTCCCCTTAGCTTGAGTTAGCATCATGGGGCGCGCCCTTGTTAAAGGTGTGGACAGCCGCGCTGCTGATATTACTTATAGCGGTAGCCCTCAGTCCCTATACTGTCAGCACATCCGCGAAGGCCTCGGCCACCCTGCCGGTTCTCCTTAACGGGAGCTCCGTGGGGCTCTGCTACCCCTACCTCATAGCCCAGGACGGGGTGCTGAACCTGGCCACGGGCTCCTTCACCGATCCTTGGCCTGGCGACGTCGCCCTGGGGGCATCGTGCGGCGACGGCTTTATGGCGGTCCTGGGGTACCAGGGCACATACTTCCTGTACTCCTCCAACGCGTCCCTTGCCTGGGTGGTCAGGGAGCCCTACTCGGACATAATAGGCGTGTACAATGGGATGGTGGTCTACAACCTGAGCAACGAGGCCTACGTCGAGGGCCCAAGGGGCACGGCCGCCGTAATCCCATTGCCCCAGGGCTCCCGAGTCCTTTCGTTCAGCTACGCCAACGGCCCCCTGCTCCTTGAGGACGTCAACGGGACCCTGGCCCTCCAGTCGCCCCAGGGCATGCTTTCGCTTAACGTGAGCGGCCTCGGCGGGCAGCCCGCGGGCATCCTGAACGGGACAAGGGCCTACGTCTTCGGCTACATCGATGGCCAGGGCCCCATGCTCTTAATATTTGACGTCAGCGCCAGCCCGCTGAGGGCCGTCCCCGTGGGGGAGTTCGTCGCCAGCTTCGTGCCGCTCGCCGTCTACAGGGCCTGGGGCGACGAGCTCGTTGTCCAGGGCCTCCCTGGCCTGGAGCTGGTCACCGCCTGCTGCGGCAGGACCAGGGTACAGGTCATAGGTGACGCGCTGCCGGTGCCAGACGGCTACTACATGCCGTCCTCGGGCTACAGCTACGTCATGAGCGGGGGCTCCTGGTACCCGGTCCCAGGGCTTGAGGTGGCCTCGCTGGGAGGGGTGGCCTTCATAACTGACTACAATGGCGTCACCATGCTCGCGCCGGCCGTGCCGACAACCTTGGTCGCGGGGGTCCCCGTGTACGGCACGCTTAACGTAAGCGGCCTCCTGGTCCGGCTGAACCTCACGCCTGGGGCGTATGAGTTACCGACACCCTCCCTGCTGGCCGTGGGCAACAGGCTCCTTGACCTGCTGGGGGGCGCGCTGGCCTACCCTGCCAAGGTTACCGGGCCCGTGGGGGCTGTTTACATTGTAAGGCCGCCGGCGGCCTCGCCAGTGGAGGCCTTCAGCCAGGTCACATACATGGCCTCAGGGGATGGGTCCCTCCTGCTAGTGGTGCCTTCAAAGGCCATGGTGATCTCCCCCGGCGTTAACATAACGCTGCCCCTGAGGCCCTTGGTCATACCCGGCGAGTGGCTCTACGGGGGCCTCGGGCCGGGCGGGATAGCCCTGTACTCGTCCAACGGCACCATCTACGTGTTCAGCTACGGCGGGAGCCCCCTGGCGGCCTACAGGGCCAACATAACTTTCGTGCCCACATACATGGGGGTCTACAGGGCCTACGGAGGCTACTACGTCATGGTTGAGTCCTCGGGCCCCTTCGGCGCCTACATGTACGTCTACGGCCCTGGCGGCGCCAGCGAGTACCGGCTGCCGTCGCCGGTCGTCGAGGACCCGTCATCAGGAGTTGCAGTTACGCCAGCAGGCGTCCAGGCCCCTGGGCTTAACATCAGCCTGCCCGCCGTTGTGAGCACGGCCTCGGTCAACGGGGCCTCGGCGGCCTTCCAGGGGACTGACGGCAACCTGTACATAGTGAACCTGAGCTCCATGACGGAGTACGTGGTAATGCCCGCCTGGGGCGGCTACCTGAGGTACGCGCCATTGCCTGGAGGGCTCCTTGCAATATACAACGAGAGCAGCTTCACCGTTGAGATCATTAGCTACGAGGACCTGGTCCAGGGCGCCTGGCAGGTCAACATCTCAGCGGCGCCCCCCTCGGCCGCCATATACATAAACGGCACCAGGGTCGGCGTGGGCTCCGCCACGGTCTATGACGTAGCGACGCCAATTAACGTGACCGTCTCGGCCGCGGGCTACGCTGCCTACTCCTCCACCGTGCTGCCCCTGACGTCTGAGGACATAAAGGTCAGCCTCAGGCCTATCACTGTGTACGCGGCGCTCTCGGTGGCCTCGCCAATACCCGTGAGCTACGTCGGGGGCTACATAAATGGGTCAAGCTTCAGGCTGCCTGTCAACTCGAGCCTCCAGCTGCTCTCGGGCATCCCCTACGAGGTCGAGGTCAACCACTTCTACCCGCTTAACGTCTGCGCCCCCGTGAGCGAGCTGGTGACCATGAAGTCCAACGGCACCATCGAGGTAGTGTGCAGCCTCACGACACCCGTCCTAAGGCTAGTCAGCTCGCTCCCCGCCTCAGTTAAGGTCAGCAAGTCAGGCGTCACCGTGTTCTCGGGCCAGCTGGAGCCCGGGGTGCCGCTCTACCTGCCCGTGTCGCCGGGGAGCTACGAAGTGCTCTCTGCTGCTAACGGCCTCTCAGCCAGCATTACAGCTAATGTCACGCTGCCCCAGCTCTACTCCTACAACGTGACGCCGACGGCGCCGCCCGCCCCTCCCAGGGGCACAATAGAGGCCGTGAGCAACGTGAGCTCCGCCTCGGTGTACGTCAGGTTCCCCAACGGCACCATTGTGGCGGTCGGCGTTGGCCGCGTGGAGGTCTCTGTATCCCCGGGCCAGTACGTGGTTTCAGCAGAGGGCAGAGGCTACGCGGGCGTCAACAGGACAGTGACGGTCTCCCCGGGCTCCACAGTGAACGTCACCCTGGGCCTCGTCCCTGTCATGCACAGGGCCCCTGTCGTGAGGAACGTTAAGTACTACATTATAGCCGGGGCCCTGGCCGCCACTGCGATAGCGGCCTACATGGGCTACTCCTACTACAGGTCAAGGTCCCCCTACCAGGAGCAGCAGGAGATCTGATCACTGGGCCGCCCTGTTGAGGAGGGCCAGGAACTTTGATGGTATGCCAGTGCTGAGCATCTCTACAGCCAGCTCCACGTCAGCCGAGGATGCCCCGAGGCCAAGCCTCAGGGCAGCCCTCAGGGCGGCCCTGACGAGGCTCTCCGGGTACCTGCTCGTCGCAAGCCTGTAGGCCCTGACGGGGTCATCCATGAGGTACTGGACGAAGCTCTTGCCCACGGTCTCCCTGAAGTAGACCTCCAGGTCAGCCAGGAGGCCCAGGGCGGCCCTCCTGAGGCCGCGCTCTAACATGAGGGCTTCAGGTTCCCGCGCGCTTGAAATAGGCTTCACCAAGCCTTAGCTTTGGAGCCCATTGGTTAAAAGCGAAGGCGTGCGGCCAGGCCAGCAGCCCTGAATGGGCTCTAGACGCGGATAATACTGAAGCCGCTGGCCTTCCTGGCCCTGTTCATGACTGCGAGGCCCAGGCCCCTCTCCTCGAAGCCCTCCATGAAGGCCTCATCCACGTCAAGCATCTCATCTATGGCCCTGAACGTCTTGAACAGGTTCCTGGCCACTATGAACACGTTGCTCCTAGGGCCGAGCACCAGGTGCCTCAGGCCCTGCTGCTCGTAGTACTGGGCCGTCTCGGAGGAGCAGAGTACTATGGGCCTCATCCCCTTGGCCATCTCCTGCTTAACCACCTCGGCCACCTTGGCCGCGTAGGCCTTTAGGTCGCCGTAGTCCCCCTCAACTATGGTCAACCTCTTGAAGGGGGCGTAGTGCCTGTACTTCATGCCGGGGGCCAGGGCCACGTCGGCCTGTCCCAGGCCCCTCGCGAACTGCGGTATAACTACCTCCTTGCCCAGCTCCCTCTCTATCTCCTCCACCGGCAGCCCCCCGGGCCTCAGGAGGACCGGCGGGTCCCTGGTCATGTCAACTATGGTGGACTCGACGCCGTAGACTGTCTCGCCTGAGTCAATTATGACATCGGCTCTGCCGTAGAGGTCCCTTACCACGTGCTCACCAGTTGTCGGCGAGGGCCTGCCCGCGAGGTTAGCGCTGGGGGCTGCTATTGGGACCCCGCTCTCCCTTATGAAGGCAAGGGCCACGGGGTGGGCGGGCATCCTGACGGCCACTGTGGGCCTCCTGGCCGTCACCTCCGGGGGCACCTTGTCCGACTTCCAGAGAAGCAGAGTCATGGGGCCCGGCCAGAACCTCCTGGCGAGCCTCTCCGCCTCGGGAGGTATCTTAACTGCCACCTCGTAAAGCTGGTCGAGCGAGTGTATGTGGACTATGAGGGGGTTGTCCATGGGCCTCCTCTTGGCTATGAACACCTTCTTGACGGCCTCTGGGTTGTAGGTGTCAGCCCCCAGGCCGTAGACCGTCTCCGTGGGGAAGGCCACTATGCCGCCCGCCCTTATGGCGGCGGCCGCCTCCCTCACCAGGTCCATGTCTATGTTCTCCGGGTCTATCCTCAGTATCTTGGTGTTTACTCTGAGGTCCTCCAAGGGCGCTCACTAAAGGTTAAGTGACATCCCTAAGGTTTAAACGTTATTTATAAATTAAGAAATATAAAATATCTAAAGTTAATGACGTCCATCGCCTCCCGCGGGCCTCAGTGACCTGTAGGGGCCCCTGAACTTGGCGTAGACGCTGACGTCATAACCTATCTTGATCACCCCTGCCAGGAGCACCGGCAGCTGGACGGCCCCAGCGCTTACCAGGGCGCCGACTATTGCACCGCCTGGCAGGGAGGCCAGCAGCCTGGCGGTGTTAGTCAGCGAGTTGGCCGGGGCCAGGTCCTCCCTGGGAAACACCTCTGACATGAAGGCCTGCCTCGTAGGCACGTCCATCTGGGAGAGCGACTGCCTCGCCAGTAACATGGCCGCCGCCAGGGCGAAGCTGGGCGAGAGGGCCACGCCGACAAGGAAGACGTTAGAGGCCAGGTGGCTGAAGACCATGACGTCGAGGTTGCCGTAGCGCCTTGCCAGCGGGTACGTGGCCAGTATGGAGACCCCGGTTAAGGCTAGCGCTATGGAGAAGAGAGGCCCAAGCCTGCCCAGGCCGACGCCGTAGCGGTAGTGGAACCAGAAGGAGAGCAGGGACAGCGACACGAGCCCCCCTCCGAAGGCGTCGGCAGCGAACATGGCGGCCAGCAGGGAGGCCGTTGACCTCGACCTATCGTTAGAGAAGTACCTCTTGCCTGACCTCCTGGCCGGCATCGTGAGCCTGGAGTAGAGGGCCAGCATAGCCAGGCCCGAGGCCACGAGGCCCAGGTAGACCACCCTGAGGTCCCGGAGGGGCGTCACGGCAAGGCTTCCCAGCGACGAGGCGGCGTAGCCAAGGAAGTTGTAGATCGTGTAGGCCATCTGGGGGTCCCCGGAGACCAGCGGTATCACAGACGTCTCGACGGACTGGTACGGCCCTGCCTCGGTGCCCGTGGCGCTTATGTTGCCGAGCGCCAGGAACGCCATTATGACAGCCACTTCTCTGGAGGCGTAGAGGGCGACGCCGCTGGCGGCCGTCAGCGCCGACATTGCCATCAGGGTCAGCCTGAGGTCCTGCCCTCGGAGCCTGGCCACCACAAGGTTTGACGCCACGTTGCCTAAAACCATGAGCACGACGGCGGCGCCAACGTAGAGCGGCCCAAGGCCGAGCGACTCCAGGTACAGGGGAGTCACGACGCTGACAGCAGCCGAGCTCAGCACCCTGATTAACTTAACCAGGTAGAGCGGCAGCTCCTGCGGAGTCAGGGACCTATCCTGGCGGTCTCAACAAATGGAGAAAAATAAAAATTTGAGGCTGCTAAGCTGCTAAAAATTTTACTTCCTGAAGCCCCACTTGTTTATCCTCAGGCCGAGCACGCCGTTAGAGGGTTATCCAGGCGCCTTCGAGCTGGTATTCGACGGCTTCAGGAGGGCCTTCGTCAGGACCACGTTCCCGGTCTACCTGGAGGAGCTCCCCCGGGCCTCACGTCGCACCCCTCCGTAGTTGACATGGTGCCCGAGGAGTGGAGGACCCTGGACGGCAGGCCCGTCACCATCTACAGGGTCGAGGTCAGGGACCCGTGGGCCTACAGGGACCTCAGGAGGTTCAGGGTGGTCAACGACTTCATAAGTCCCCTCAGCCAGGCCCTGGCGAGGATCAGCGCCCTACCGATGCACAACGTCGAGCTTAGGGATGGGAGGGTCGAGCTTAGGGACGACGGCTACTCCTTCCCCCAGGTGACCTACGCCAAGGTGGTGCTCTACGACTGGTACGGTGAGCACAGCCGTGGGAGGTACTACAGGCTCTACGTGAACGGGTCACTGAAAGAAGAGGGGGACGTCAGGGACCTCGAGGTGATCGCTGACGTGGCTGAGTGCCCCTCGGCCGTGTGCGACAGGGTGAGGGCCTCCGTCAGGGTGGTCTCAGAGCTCAGGAGGTCGCCCGTAGACGTGAAGGGCCTGATAATGTGGAGCAAGGCGCTGAGGGTCCTGATGAGGGAGATAAGGTACGCCAGCATAGGGAAGGCGCTCACAACAAACGAGGCCTGGATCGCCATGGCTAGGAGGTACGTGGTGCCCAGGGTGGTCCGGAGGGTGGAGGGGCTGAAGACAATTGACGACCTGGCATACATGGACCGCCCAGGCCTCCTGCTGTACCCCGAGGGCAAGTGCTACGAGGGCGTGTACCAGGTCGACTTCTCATCCATGTACCCCTCGCTCATAGCGAAGTACAACATATCGGGCGAGACCGTCAACGCCTGTGACGACGTGAGGGTGGGCCCTTACACCGTGTGTAGGGCCGAGAGGGGCATAGTGGCTGAGGCCGTGGAGAGGCTGATAGCGCTCAAGGAGCTCTACAAGGGAATCGATGAGGACCTGGCGGAAGCCTTCAAGTGGGTCCTCGTGGCCTCCTTCGGCTACCTGGGCTACAGGAACTCGATATTCGGCAAGATAGAGGCCTATGAGCTCGTGACCTACCTGGCCAGGGCCACGCTCAGGCTGGCGATGGAGCTGGCCAGGGAGATGGGGCTTGAGGTGATTCACGGCATAGTTGACTCGCTCATGGTCAGGGGGCCGAGGGATTTGGTCGGGGAGTTCGTCAGGAGGGTTAACGAGGCTACGGGGCTGAGGCTGAAGCTTGAGGACGAGTTCAGCTGGGTCCTGTTCACGAGGTCCCGCGAGGGTATGCCCTACCCGCAGAGGTACGTAGGCAGGAGGCCCGACGGCTCCCTCAAGGTCAAGGGCCTGCTCAGGTCTAACCAGCCCGTCCTTGTCAGGGAGTTCTACGAGGACGCCCTCAGGCTTATGGCCAG
>NZ_JBMFJI010000020.1:0-15630 GCF_049973875.1 Acidilobus sp. | reverse complement strand
GATGGACTGAACAGGTCAAGTTGACGAGACCCTCACGGACGTCAGCAGCCAGCGCGCTTTTGGACGAAGCCGTTAGGCGTCCTTCTTACACACCTCGTTATATGGAAGACCCTCGGATATTCTATATATAGAGAAACATATAAAAGGTTTCTGTTAATGTGAAGAAGGGTTCAGCCCTTAGGCCGGGGAAGGGACTTGAGGCTGCTGCTCTTAATTGTCCTCCTCGCGGCCGCCGGAGGGCTCGACATAGCCGCGCACGCGACCCTCGGCCACGGCCTGCTCCTGGTTCACCTGCTCAGGGTAGTCCACGTAATTCATGCAGCTGGCCGCGCCGGCCCCAGGGGGCCTGTCACGTCCAGCGGGCCCTCAAACCTGCTAATATCAAGGACATTAACTGGCATAGCAGTGCCTCCCTAAAGCAGGTTAACCAGGTTCCCGTACCTTCTCAGCACCTCCTCGCCCTCTGAAAGCTTAAGCCACGAGAGCCAGGTGACCGCGACGGGGCTGACTCCGTACTGCCTCAGGGACTCGAGGAACTTCACGAACTCCACGTCGCCCCGCGGCACCGGCACCCCGGCCCTCTCCCCCACGGCCTGAACGTACTTCTTGACTATCCTGTCAGGCATGGCGGTGTCCACGCCCCCCATCATCCTGAGGTACTGGTAAGTTATGAGCCCCACCCCCTTGACCGAGCCCACGGGGTCCGACCTCCAGCCGTCAAGCCTTGACTGGGCCGCCCAGGACCTGAGCCTTGACCTGTCGTCGTCCCCGAACCTGAGCAGCGAGGAGGCGACCCCCTTGGCCACTGACCACGACCTCCTGTTCCTCCAGTACCTCAGCAGGAGGCCCTCGTCGGCCGAGGCCAGGTCCTCCAGCCCCCTTATCATGCCAGAGTCCACGAGCTCCTCCTTGAACCTGAGCACCCTGGGGACCACGGCGGTGAAGTAGCTGAGCCCCGCCGACGTGAAGGAGGCGTCAACAACCATGAGGACCGCGCTGCCTCCCCACCTCATGGAGTTAAGGCACCTCTTGGCGAACTCCTCTGCCGACGGCTCCGACTCCAGCTCCTTAGCGAGCTCCCTGGCTAGCCTTGAGGGGGAGTCCAAGGCGTTCCCCTGAGCCCTCTCGCGGCCCCAGCTTTAAGGCAGTCCTCCCCACCTGTAGAGGAACACTATGACCGCGTAGAAGTACGTGACCCCGGGCCCCTGCCACGAGTAGGGCACAGAGACGAAGAACGCCACGGGCACGTAGTAGGGCTCAGGGCTCGGGGCGCTGACTGGGGCCGGGGCCATGCTGCCCGTGGGGTCCACGTAGGCCACGGCCGCCGGGGTGAACGAGGAGGCGCTCCTGAGCCACGAGGCCCCCTGGCCCAGGACGCCGTACCTGCCCAGCTGCGAGAGGCCGTACATGATGAGGTCGTATATGGTGGTGTTGAGCGTGTTGCTCACGTTCTTGGCCGGGCTGCCCGCGAGGCCGGGGAACTGGAGGACCTCTACGTTGGACTGGTAGCTGACGGAGGAGTAGCCGGTGAACAGCGCCTGGCCCGAGTAAGGGTTGACCCTGCCGGCTATCCTGAGCATCTGGTATGACTTGGCCATGTCGCCCAGGCCGTAGGTCACGGCGTAGACCCCTGGGCCCACGCTGACCACGTTGGGGAAGGGCATTATGGTCACGGAGCCCGTGGAGTTGTCGTATATGCCGAGGAAGACGTCATATACCATGACGTACGTCTCGTTTGTCGGGAGCCTCAGCATCCTCAGGTAGGCCCCTGACTGCTCAACGGGGGCCGTGAGGGCGTCGGCGACGAGCTCTATCTGGGTGCCGTTTATAGTTGAGCCGTCGACAACCGACGCCCTGTTGGCCAGGACGCCCACCCAGTAGCCGTAGTCCCACCAGGTCACCACCACCGAGCCCGGGGGCGTCTCGTTCCTGACGTAGCTGAGGGCGAGGGGCCAGGCGTTGTTGACTGGAACTATCACCTTCCCGTCGGGGGACCTCAGGGCCCCGAGCCAGCCGGTCTCTATCGAGGGCGCCTCGAGCTGTAGAGCGCTGTAGTCAACGTAGGCGTAGTAGGCCATGGACGCCAACACCATGGCCGCCAGCAGGGCGGCCCCTATCGCCGCGCCCCTGCCGGCGGTGGCCTGCTGGGGCCTGCGGCGCCTCGCGGCGGCATAAGCTGGCCTGAGCGACCCGACCAGGGCTATTGAGACGCCCCCAGCTATTATCGCGTAGAGGGCCGCCGACGGCAGGTAGTAGGCCTGGTTGACGGAGGCGTAGGTGAAGACTATCATGAGCTCCAGCGACACCGCGGCTATGGCGTCGGTGGGGGAGGGGGTCAGCCTCCCGGTCGCCCTGCCCGCTATCATGATCACCACGCCTATCAGCGACAGGACGAAGAAGGGCGCATACGATGATATCACCTGCTGCGGCGGGACGCCCATGTACTCCTGCACGGTCAGGGGCACCACAGCCCCGGGCGGCGGGGTCACGCCGAGGCCCATGAGGACCCTGGAGGGGAGGCTCACCATGCCTGAGGCCACGGCGACCGCCGCGAGGCCGGCCAACACTGCCAGGGTCCACGCGTGCACCCTGAGCCTGCTGAGGCCCGTGAGCCTGGTAAGCGCGAGGTACTCAAAGGCGTAGGCGAGCAGCGACGCCTCGGCCGCCAGCCCGACCCCCCTGGTGAAGAGGTGGAGGCTCACCGCCGGCGAGGTCAGGGCCACGGCAGCGAAGGCCGCCCAGGCGGCGAGCAGCCTCAGGAGGCCCTGCAGGGAGGGCTCGTTCAGGAACGGCTCAGTTACCGCTAACAGGGCCACGACGAGGGCCATGTACTGGTAGCCTCCCCAGAACCAAGCTATGAGTCCCCCCGACGCCCCGGCAGCGGCCGCCATCGCTATTGACGTGGTCGCTTTCGGCGCCCTGTACGACCTGGCTATGAAGTAGAGCGGGTAGGGGAGCAGGGCTATGCCGTCAAAGACCTTGGCCGGGTCGGTGGCAAAGCCGTGGTTCAGCACAGTTATCGGCAGGAAGGCGAAGCCGGCCGCGGCCGTCAGGGCAGCCACGGAGCTGCCCCCGGCCTCCTTCACGGCCAGGTAGACGCCGACCACGCCGAGCACCGCAAAAGCCGCCGGGGACAGCGAGAGGGCGACCTCGACGCTGGCCCCCGTGAGCCTTGAGGCCAGGGCCGAGAGCCACGGGAGCCCGAGGTACTCGCTGCTCAGGAAGTCCCTGCCCCACGGGTACCACCAGAGGGCCGAGTGGGCAAGGCCATGGAGGCCGCCGAGGCCGTGGGAGTAGAAGTAGTTAGCAAGCCAGAGGTACTCATATGGGTCTACCTCGCTGAGCGTTGGCCCGTACCTCAGGTACGGCACGAGCCTCAGGGCTGCCGTGAGGGCCGCGACCAGGGCAAGCAGGACGTACTCCAGGGCGCCTTTGAAGTTCTTCATCCTCATCAAGTCGTCTCACGAAAATTATGGGGGCCAACTTAAAATACTTTGTGAATAATTATAAATAAAAATAATTATAAATAAAAATCAGCCCGTAATTACGGCTATGGCCTGGGGCGACTTGACCCTCACGGCTACGGTCTCCCAGACGGCGAACCTGTGGGAGCTTCCGCTGGGGCCAAGGTAGTCAAGCCTCAGGTCCGAGCCCACCACCACGTCAGCTACGTCAGGGTAGGGCGGGACCAGTATTGCCACGCCGTCGCCCACGCCGGGGGAGACGACGACCCTGTCGACCAGCCTCGAGGCCCTGCTCAGCTCGTCAACCCCGGCTGGGTCAACAACCGAGGCCAGCCTGGCCCTCGTCGAGGGGGAAATTATCAGCAGGTAGGAGGGGTACCTGACCTTCAGGTCCTCCAGGGCCTTGGCCAGGAGGGAGGTGAACGAGCCTGGGGACGACCAGCTGCCGCTCTCCTTAACTGAGGCCGAGGAGGCCAGCGAGCTGGCTATGAGCGCGTCCTCCTCGAGGCCGAGGAGCTCGGCCGCCCTGATGGCGGAGGCGGGCCTGAGGGGGGCGGAGAGCCTGCGGGAGTAGTCTATGAGGTCCTGCTCCACGTCGAAGTAGGTTATGAGCCTTGAGAGCTGCACTGGCTGGGAGGAGGCCTTAATCACGTCCCCCTCAGTTATGGCCTCTGATGGGGCCACGAGGGAGCCGTCTCCCAGCACCGCCACTGGCAGGGACGACCTCAGGGCCCTGGCCCTGCCCAGGGCCTCGGCTATGGCCGACCTGAGGGACTCGGCCTCGTCGCCGCTCAGGGGCCCAAGGGGCTGGGGGTCCCCCGGGCTGCCTCCCTGTCCCTTCCCCTGGCTGCTGACCAGCGAAGCCACCTCCTTGGACCCGGCCTCGAGCTCCTTGACCTGCTCCGGGTCGAGCCTCCTGAGGAGCTCGAGGAACTCGCCGAAGTGGGTCTTCTCCTCGCCGGCCACGTCAAGGAGGACCTTCCTCACGGACTCGTCGCTCACGGCGTCGGCGAGCTGCTGGTAGAGGTTTATGGCGTCGAGCTCGGCTATTATGGCAAGCCTCACCGCCTGGGCCACCCCTGAGCCCTCAATCTTCTGAGAGGGCTCCGTTGGATTCCTTGAGAGCAAGCGGCGCACCGCGACTTTGTGGAGCTGCAGGTTAATATTGGTATACCGTCGTGGGAGGTGAAGGGGCCAAGCCGTGAGCTGCACGTTTTTCTCTAAATAGAAAAAATAAATGGACCCTCTCTATTTATAGAAAGTGGGTGCGGGGCTTGGCGGGGAAGGTCTCGATATTCCTCATATCCCCGACCTACGAGAAGCTCCTCTCGGCCGCGGTGATAGCCCAGGGCGCGGTTGCTGAGGGCATGGAGGTCTTCATCTTCCTCAGCTTCGCCCAGGTGGCCTTCAGGAGGGGCGAGGTCGAGAGGTTCTCGAAGCTCGGCAAGGACTACGAGGAGTACAGGGACGCGGCCATGAAGTACCTGTCGCAGAAGAACGTGAGCTGGCACTCGATGCTGAGGGACGCCAAGAGGGAGGGCAAGGTGAGGGTCGTGGCGTGCAGCCTCGTGGCTGACATGCTCGGCCTTAGAAAGGAGGACTTCGACCCAGGCCTAGTAGACGACGTAGCCGGGGTCGCCACCTTCCTCAGCGAGGCCGCCTCATCCGATGTGGTCCTCTACATATGAGCCGCTAGCCCGTAAAAAGGCCCCACATTTCCCCTCTGTTTTCTCCCCTTTTTCTTTTTACTTGAAGAAGGCCACCGCGGCCCCTATCAGGAACCCCACGAATATTATGATTGACGTGAACAGGGGCTCTATGATGCCCAGGAAGGGCGCGAGAGATCTGAGCCCCTCCGCCAGCTCCGTGGTGTTGCCCGAGGCCACGCCGGCGGCCAGGGACTTGAAGTTCAGCGCGCTGATCTTCCACACGCTCAGGAGGTCGCCCACTATCAGTATAAGGAAGAACGCAATTATGTACTTAAGCCCCTTGAACAGCACGTACCCAGCGCCAAAGCCAAGCAGGAACTCTATTATGGTGATGGCTATGCCCGTCGGCGACGAGAGGCTGACCCCCAGGGCCTGGAACATGTTCACCGTTTCCCCACCCGGGAGGAAAGCCTTGACAAAGGTTATAAGTTGATCAGCTCAGCACTTAGGCCTCGCAGGTGGGGCCCTCCTGGGCCCAGCCCACCGCTGAGGACAGCTTAACTGTGAGCTCAACGGCCTGACCCACCAGCCCCCTCTCAACCCCTGGGACGCCGGTGCCTACTATCAGCGCCCTCCTGGTGGACTCCCTCACCGAGGTCAGCGAGGAGTCCCTGTGGGCGTAGAGGTGCACCACCACGCCCCTGGAGTCAACCATTATTGGGTACCCTTCGGGCAGCTCCTGCTCCCTGCCCCCTATGGGGTAGAACCTGACCCTGCCCCTCGACAGCGTCACCGTGAAGGGAGGGGAGGCGAGGTCGAGGTCGTAGATGCCTATGGGCACGAGGGTCCTCAGGGAGGCGAGGTTTCCCGCGTCAACCAGAGGGCTCACCCTGGGGAACTCGCCCCTAAGGGCCCTCCTGGCAAGCGCCTCGGAGCTGGGCCTCACCTTGGTGGGGTCTATGCCGAGCCTCCAGAAGAAGTCCCTGTAGGCCCTGACCACCGGGTGATGCTTGAGCCCTTCAAGGGTGATGGAGGACCTCGCGTGGGCCACGTAGTCTGAGACGACGCCGCCCAGGGGGTCGCCCTCAGCCCTCCCCCTGAGCTCAACAGTGGTGTAGACCACAAAGACGCCCCTTCCCCTGGCCTCCTCGGAGACCTTGACCAGGTCGCAGCTCAACCCTGCCCCCAGGGGCCCTGGGCAGGGAGGACTTTTGGGCTTAGCCGACGGTCTCCCTGAGCAGCTTAAGGCTCCTGCCGTCGAGCTGGTCAGGGTAGACCTCGTATATCACGCCGCTCCTGCTGTCTATCACGGCTATCCTGTTGTTCAGCAGCAGGACGTCGCCCCTGCTCTGGGACAGCACGGAGGCCTCGAAGCTCCTGGAGCCGTCCACTGCTATCACCCTCCACGAGAGCCCGTCGCCCGTGGCAACTATGTCCTTGATTCTGGAGACCCTGTACTTCACCAGGCCCCTCCTTATGGCGTCGGTTAAGGCCCTCCTGGAGGCCTCGTCCAGCCTGTTCATGTCAAGTATTATGGCCACCTCGTTGCCCTCGCCGTCGTAGAGGCCAACCACCTCGGGGTGAGTGATCGGGAAGAGCAGCTTGGGCCTCAGGCCCCTGTGCGCGACCCCGTCTATGCTTACGTCCACCAGGCTCCCCCTGCCCGAGGGCATGACCTTGACCGCCGACGGGTCCTCTATTATCGGGGCCTCCCTCATGGGCCTGGGGGGCGGGGGTGGGACGTACTTGCTGTAGCCGTAGGACGACATGAGCTCGTAGAGCTTGCCGCGGGACTCCATGAGCTCCCTCGGCGTGCCTACCTCAACAACCCTGCCGTCCTCCATAACCACAACCTGCTCGGCCCCCATGATCTCCACCGGGTTGTGAGTTATCATTATGGTGGTCCTCCCCCTTGTCAGGTTAGTTATGGCCTGGTACACCAGCGTCTCGCTCTCAACGTCAAGGTTTGACGTGGCCTCATCAAGTATGACGAGGTCTGGGTCCTTTATGAGGGCCCTCGCTATCCCGACCCTCTGCCTCTGCCCGCCCGAGAGGTACGTGCCCCTCTCGCCTGCTATTGTGTCGTATGCCAGCGGGAACTGGACTATCTCGCCGTGTATCATGGCGGCCCTGGCGGCCTCTATTACCTCCCTGGGACCCACGGGCCTCTCCGCCCCGAAGGCTATGTTGTTCCCAATGGTGTCGTAGAACAGTGTGACGTCCTGGGGCACGTAGGCGACCCTCGACATGAAGTACCTCCTGTCAATCCTGCTCACGTCGACGCCGTCAACGGTTATTGAGCCCTCCTGGGGCCTGTAGAGGCCGAGGAGGAGCTTGACCAGGGTGCTCTTGCCGGAGCCGGAGCGGCCCACTATTGCTACCCTCGAGCCTCCCCTGACCCTTATGTTCACTCCCTTGACCACGGGGACCAGCGGGTCGTAGCCGAAGATCACGTCCTTGAACTCCACGTCGCCCCTCATGTTGGGCCTCTCACTGCCTCCCTGGCCTGAGGCGGGGGCCTCGAGCAGCTCCCTGAGCCTGTCCGCCGAGGTCAGGGACTGCTGGACGAAGGGGAGCACGTTGCCCAGGTTGTTTATTGGCGCGTAGAACTGGCTCGCGTAGGCTACAAAGGCCACCAGGACGCCCAGCTTAACCGCGCCGCTTATGACCTCCGTGCCGCCGACCCACCATATGACCACCGTGGCCAGGGAGAGCAGGAAGCCCAGGAGGGGCCAGTAGGTCTGGTTCATGATTGTTATGTCTATGCTTGACCTGAGGAGCCTCCTGAGGCCCGACTCAAGCCTTGAGCTGACGGCCTCCTCCTTGCCGAAGGACCTTATCACCACGTAGTTGGGCACGGTGTCGTTTATTAGCGACGTGACGTCGGCGCTGTTCCTCCAGTTCCTGTGGTAGAGCCTGTGCGACTTCCTCCTGTAGCTGTATATCATGTAGGCCACCAGGGGCACCGGTATGACCAGGTAGATGGCCAGCCTGGCGTCCATGGTGAACAGTATGACGCCTATGCCTATCACCGTGAGCACGTTGGTCAGCACGGTAGGCAGCCCCCAGACCATGAGCCAGTTCGTGTTCCCGGCGTCCGTGGTGAGCCTTGAGAGTATCCTTGACGGCGTCACCCTGTCTATGAACGACGCCTCGACGTTGTTTACTACGTGCCTGTAGAGCTCGTGCCTTATGTGGTTTATTATCATGGAGCCCGTGGAGTTCAGCACGTAGTTCTGAACGGCGGACACTATGGTCAGCGCCACGTAGGAGCCCAGGAGGGTGGCTATGAGCTCCAAGAAGAGGCCGCGCGGGTGGGCCGGGCTCTCAAGTACGCTGTCTATGAGCACCTTCAGCAGGTACGGGGGCACCAGGTTGAGGGCCGTCGCCGCAAGCGCCAGGGAGGTGCCTATTATGAGCCTCCTCCTGTAGGGCCTAGCGAAGGTGTAGAGCCACCTTACCGTGCTCGCCCTCCTCTCCCTTCCCCCGCGGCCCTCGCCCCTGCCCTCGCCCCCAACGCTGAGCCTCCTGTTTATGGCCTCAGCCATCCTCCTGAAGTCGTCCTCCCTCGGCCTGGTGAAGTAGAGGGCCTCCACCTGCCTCCCGTCGTTCAGCTCGAGGACCAGCCTGCTGACGTTAACCCCCGGCTCCACGAAGGCCCTCCTGACGTCGCTGAGCCTGGCTATTACCTTGCCGTCCGCCAGCAGGGCCTCGTCTGTGAGCTCAACGTTTATGCAGGTGGGCGTCAGGTCAGGGCCCAGGTCGGCGCATGCTCTCAACTCCCAGCTCCCTTTTCCCCTTAAGGGGGTGAAAGGGGCACATTTACGGGTTGAGGTAACTTTTAACAGGTGAAAGGTCAGGCCTTGGAGAGCGAGTCCTTAATTACCTCCCCTCCCCTGACCACCAGCCTCACCTTTGACCTGTCCGTGAGTACCCTGACGTTATCGAGCGGGTTGCCGTCGACCAGTATGAGGTCCGCCAGGGCCCCCTTGGCTACTATGCCCGCCCTGCCCTCCAGGCCCGCGGCGTAGGCGGCGTTCCTGGTGGCGGCTATTAATGCCTCCTGCGGGGTCATGCCCACCCTCTCGACGAATATTGCTACCTCCTCTGCGTTCTCGCCGTGCCTGCCCACGCCGCCCGAGAAGTCAGTGCCCGTGGCCAGCCTGACGCCCATCCTGTAGGCCCTCCTTATGTTCTCTAGGTGTATGTCCGCCAGCTCGGCTATCTTCCTCATGCCCCACTCTGGCACCCCAAGCTTCTGGCCCTCCTCCAGCAGCCTGTAGTCAATGGCGAAGGTGGGCACGCACGTGGCCCCGGCCTTCAGGACCTCCTCGGCGGCCTCCTCGTCCATCATGTCGCAGTGGGCCACTATCTTGACCCCTGCCCTGGCGGCGTTCACTATGCCCGCCTTGCCCTCCGCGTGGGCGTGGACCCACCTGTTGGCGGCCCTGGCCTCGTCAACGATGGCCCTCAGCTCCTCGAGGGTGAACTGCCTGTACTCCGGCCTGTCCCTCTGGCTGAGCACCCCTCCCGACGCCATGACCTTTATGAAGTCGGCCCCCTCCCTCATGGCGTGCCTGGCGGCCTTCCTGCACTCGGCCTCACCGTCGCATATCAGCGACGCGAACGGGGTGAGCTTCTTGGTCGTCCTGTAGTCTACCCACTCAACCGGCAGGTAGTGGGTGTCGGCGTGGCCGAAGGTCTGCGAGAGCACGGGGCCGGCGGCGACCACCCTGGGCCCCCTCACCGTGCCCTCGGCCACGGCGTCCCTCAGGTGAAGCCCCACTATGCTGCCGGCGTCAACCACCGTGGTGAAGCCCGCGTCAGCCAGGGCCTCCAGGTCCCTCACGGCCCTGGCGAAGAAGACTCCTATGGGGGTCACCAGGTCCTCCTCTATCCTCCCGCTCCTTGAGCCCGTGAGGTGGAGGTGGGCGTCTATGAGGCCAGGCATCAGGAACATGCCCCTGGCCTCTATGACCCTGGCCCCCTCAGGGGGGCTGACCTCGCCCCTGGTCCCCACGTCCTCTATCACGTTATCCTTTACTACTACAGTGCCCCTGAAGGGCTGCCTCCCGGACGAGTCGAAGATAAGCGCGTCCTCTATAACTAGAGTGCCCACCGTCAGGCACCTGGCCTGGGGAGGCCGGGCCAAAATATAAGCTTAAGGCTTGTCCCTCCTGATGACCTTGAAGTACGACCCCCCGGCCAGGGCGAAGGCCCCCGGCACCAGGGGGGAGGTGAAGGGGCCCAGGAGGTTCACCACGGCCGGGACCAGGAGGGTGAAGTAGAAGGCCGCCAGCAGGGCGAGGCCCGGCCTGTAGAGGGAGGCAGTTGACCTCAGCCTGCCGCTTGACATGCCGACTGCTATGTAGGTCGCCAGTATGAAGGCCGCGCTGACTATGTAGAACTCCACGGAGACCTCCATGGAGCCCCCGGTGAAGAGGTAGAGGCCGAGCACGGGCGACGAGAGGCCGTTGGCTACGCTGAAGGTCCAGCTGGCCCACAGCAGCCTCGAGCCCCTGTCCAAGGGCCCGCCCCAAGGTCCTGGGCAGGGCTAAGCTTTAAGCTACAGGTACCTGTCGAGCTCCCTGTAGAGCTCCTCCCACTCCTCGCCCTGCCCAATTATCCTGCTTCTCACCAGGGCCTGGTAGAGGTCATGAAGGACTACGTGGTGGAACTTCTCGTCCCTCAGCAGGAGCCTGAGCACGAAGGCAAGCTGCGGGTTTGATTTCACGCGTTCGTCGTTGATTTGCCTCTCCTCTAGGAACCTCAAGGCCTCCCCCTCGATCTCGACGCGCCTCCTGAGGGCAGCTATTGAGGACTCGAAGCCCCCTCATCTATGGTGGGTCCCCGCAGGAGCTCGAGCGCAAACCTGTAAAGCTCGCTGCGCTTCTGGGGGTCAACGGGGGCCGCTAAGATGATCGCCTTCACTAGCGGGCTCCTGACCTCCTTGGCTATCTCTCGGAACGACCTCGAGTGGACGAGCTCCTCTTCCGCCCACCTCCTGAAAGAGTCCCTCCAGGCCAAGGAGACCCCCAGCTCTAGAGGGATCGGTTATTAAAGCCTCCTTAAGGTAGTCAATGCTCCCACCCTACTCCCCCAGGTCTTCGGCTGGGGTCCCGCTGGAGTGGCCTACCCTTTTCGAACTGAAGGGCTGACCATGATCTCCAACGGCACAGCTTCAGGCAGAGCGAGGCGGGGTCGACTCACCGAGCTCTTGGCCTAGCCAGTTGACTGGTCGACGACAGGTTTGTGCGAGAAAGACGTCGTAAGGAGTCTCGTAAAAAGGTCTGGGTCACTTGAAGGGTGGGCAGGTCACTGCCCCTTGGGGAAGGCGAGGCTAAGGAAGACGATGACTAGGTTGACGGCGAGGCCAAAGAAGCCGGTGTATATGTCATGGTACAGCGTCGTCTTAATCGTGCCGAAGTGGTTAGCGTAGAGGGTCAGTAGGATCGACACTATTGAACCTACCCAGATGCCGGCGATCGCGAGCTCCTTCCTTATGAACCTGAAGAACGGGTGTATGACGACGATGGGCAGGAACTGGAGGACTATCTCAGCGCCGACCAGGTAGAACTGGAACGCGTAGGTCATAGGTATGACCTGGAGGAGCGCCAGTGACAGGAAGGCGAATGCAACAGCTGCCCACTTAGCTATCGTCGTCTGGCCCCTGGGAGATATGCCTGGCTTGACGATCCTCGCCAGGTCCCTGCCGGTCATGTTGCCGACGGTCACGGCCATCAGGGCTGCCGGCACCAGGCCGCCAACGAAGATGCCAAGCAGTGCTATCCCTGCCAGCCAGCCGGGGACGAGGCTAACGAGGAGAGCCGGTATTACATAAAGTCCCCTCGAGTCAGGTGGGAGCGGCTTTATGAAGCTGTAGACTGTGGGTAGCTTGTAGACTGCTATGGCGAGCACGTCGGCCAGGGCAAGCGGTATGGCGTAGAGTACGGTCAGGGCGTACCCCTTCAGGAGCTTCTCTTCGCTCTGGGCCGCCCAGGAGCCAGTTATGTTGTGGGGCCATAGGTAGGCCGAGAAGACCATGCCAAGCATGCTCGAAGTGAAAGCGAGGGCCTTGGCGCTCGGGAGCGAGAGGTAATATGAAGGCATGCCAGCGAAGAGGTTAGAGAAGCCCTTCAGGGCTGCTAGGGTAACGACTATGACCGTCAGCAGGCCAGTCCACACGAGGACGTCCTTGAATATGGCGCCTAGCGACACGCCCCTTATCCCGCTGGTGAACGAGAAGGCGGCGATAATGGCGAACGTCACGAACAGCATCACAACGCTGTACTCCTTGAATGCAGGCGAGGTCGGGGAGATCTGGAACGCCTTGAGCATCAGGGTGCCGAGGATCGTGTAGAGCCCGTCGACCTGCAGGGCTATGTAGAAGAGCGTAGCAAATATGCCAAGTATTACTATGGTGAGGGAGAGGAGCGTGCTGTTGAACTCGCCCCTGGCGTAGTCAGCTATGGTTATGTAGCCCTTGTCCCTAGAAAGCCTCCACAGCCTCGGCATGTAGAGGCTTACGAAGGCGAGCACCATCGCCTCGCAGGCGACGCCGAAGAAGCCGAAGGCTCCTAGGGCGAAGACGGCCGAGGGTATGGCCAGTATTGCGTACGCCGTAAACAAGTCCGCGCCCTGGAGGAAGAACTGAAGGGCGGTCCCGAGCTTCCTGCCGGCAAGGCCCCACTCGTGGAGCTGCGATAGGTCGGCCCTCCTGTAGTACCTGCCCAGGAACCCGATTACTGCGAACACCGCGAACAGGGCCAGGAATACCGCCAGAAGCTGCAGGCCATCAGGAGTCATCATGATGCATCCCCCTTAACCCTGTACTTGACTATAGAGTAGAGGAGGACGGACGAGATGACGTACCAGACTATGACCCACCAGTAGAAGAACGGCAGACCCGCCAGGGTTGGGTGGACGAGGCTGTACCACGGCCACACGTAGACGGCAAATATCAAGAGAGCGACTATTCCAACTATCGCCCAGCTACGCGCCCTCTTGGGCGATCCCACCTCGTGTACGCCTATTTGTATTAGAAATTGTAGACTTACTTTTACCCTTTCGCCTCTTCAGCACCAGGGAAAACGATGAACTAAAGTTCGTGGGAGATATTTTAATTATAAACCTACTTCTTGAAGAGCGACCTTATCCTCTCCCTCGTCCGCCCCCTCGCGGCAAAGGCGGCGAGGGTCGAGTGGCCCGCGTACATGTAGGGGTCGTTCTTGTAAGCTGATATTAACATCTTGATCTGCTGGACAGCGAGCGGGTCGTTCTTGTTGAACTTGTCGGCGACCTCCCTCACCTTAGCTTTGAGCTCCTGGAGGTTATTAACTACGTCGTTTATCAGGCCGAGCCTGAGGGCCTCCTCGGCAGTTATCAGGTCGCCCGTGAGAGCCAGATAGGCCACTCCCTTGGAGTCCGCCAGCGCCGGCCCAATCGTCGAGCTGACTGGCGGTATTAAGCCCCACTTGACCGCGGTCAAGCCAAGCCTCGCCGACCTTACGGCGTATGCGACGTCTGAGGCGTAGATCAGGTCGAAGCCCGCGCCTATGGCGTAGCCGTTTATGGCGGCTATGACGGGGACCCTGCAGTCAAGGATCGCCTTGATCACGCCGCCGAGCCCGAGGTAGAGGTACCTCCAGGCCTTCTCTACGTCATCTATTGAGGATATCTCGTCAAGGTCCATACCAGCCGAGAAGTACTTCTCGCCAGCCCCGGTGATGGCGACCGCGCTCGCGTTCTCATCCCTGCAGGAGCCCTCTATGGCATCCCTGAGGTCGAACATTTCCCTGCTGCCGAGGGCGTTGGCGTTTCTTTCTCTGTCGATTACGATCCATATAAGGGGATACTCTCTCTCAACCCTTATGTGGTCTCCCACAGCACCGCTCACTGCCCCTCACCTGACGCTAGCCTCCTCACGTAGTCGTTGTCCTCCCCAAGGAGGGGAGGAGGTATGGTGGCGAGGGGCTCCTTCCCGTTGATCTTCCCGGGCTCCTTCAGCTGGGGTATCTTGCCCAGTACCTCGTGCTCCATCTCAAAGACTAGCAGGCGCCCGTACTGGTCCTTGAAGACCTCCTCGACCTCGTAGACGGGCGAGACCGGGACCCCGGCCCTCTCAAGCGCTGATACCCACTCGTCCCTCGGCCTCGTAGAGAAGACCTGCTGGAGCAGCCTGGCCAGCTCATCCCTGTTCCTGACCCTATCGTCATTAGTCCTGAACCTAGGGTCATCCTTAAGCTCCTTCAGCCCCAAGGCGTCACAGAGCCTGGTCCACTGCCTGTCGTTCCCGACAGCCACTATGAACCACCTGCCGTCCGAGCCCACGTAGGCCTGATGGGGCGCCATGCTTGGGTGGGCTGAGCCAAGCCTCCTCGGCCTCTGCTTCGCGACGAGGTACATCATTGGTATGTAGGACATAGCGAAGACGGCGCTGTCGTAGAGGTAGACCTCAGCGTAGTAGGGCCTTACCTTGGAGTAAAGCCCAGATATGGCGTAGATGGCGGCCATCTCGCCAGTGATTATGTCAAAGAGGGCGAAGGGGATCCTGACCGGCGGGTCCCCCTCCCTCCCCGTAGTCATCATGAGCCCGCTCATGCCCTGGATTATCAGGTCGTACGCGGGCCTGTCGTTGTAGGGGCTCTCGGGCCTGAAGCCCTTTACGCTGACGTACACCAGGTCCCTGTTGACCTTGAAGAGGGACTCGGGGTCGACGCCGAGCCTCTCCCTCACGCCAGGCCTGAAGTTCTCAATGACCACGTGGCTTCTCTTGACAAGGCTGTAGAGGACCTCCCTGTCGCGCTCGTCCTTCAGGTTCAGCACGACGCTCCTCTTCCCCTGTTTATGGCAAGGAAGTAGGCGCTGACGCCGTTGACTATGGGCGAGAAGCCCCTTGACTCGTCTCCCTCAGGCGGCTCGACCTTGATTACCTCAGCCCCAAGGTCAGCCATTATGAGGGTCGCGAAGGGCCCTGCCAGGGTGTGGGAGAGGTCCAGGACCCTGACACCCTTCAGGGGCAGGTGCTCGTCTACCACGAAATTTCACCGCTTGAAGGGGGGAATCACAGAGTCTTAAAAAGGACACCCTTTGAGGCCGTAAGGGCGTCTCTCGTCGTGTGGGCTAATGCCAGGCCAAGAAAGGCCTCGGCTGTAGAGGTGCTCCTACTTTTAAAACGTTTGGCTTGGTGACTATATGAGACAGCAAAGGCAAATACGTCAGGGGGCTCGACAACCACGGCGGTGCCGTAGGCTATTATCTCGTCTATGGTCTCGCCTATCTCGTTGGAGTCCAGCCTGAAGGCTATGACCGCGTTGGCGCCCATGCTCTTGGCGTGCTCCACCATCCTCTGTATGGCCTGTATCCTCGCCTGCTCTGACAAAAGGAACGACAAGCCTCGCCCCTTCCAGGGGCGGGGTGAGGCCTTTTAAGCCCTGGAAGGTCATGGTTGCTGGGCGTGGGGATGCCCCGAGAGGGGCTCTGCTGCGCCTGCGTGTCCCCACGCCCCTGCTGCATAC
>NZ_JBMFJI010000019.1:0-20767 GCF_049973875.1 Acidilobus sp. | reverse complement strand
TGTCACCTGGGATTTTAACCCTTGAGCACTCTGGCATGCCTGGCAGCTCAGCTTAAGTATTGCGGCCAGCTAAAGTCGAAGGGGACCTTTATGAGCGAGAGCGGTCACCCGGCGATGACTTAGGCTTACTAGTTAAAGTAATATTAAAAAAGTAATATTAAGTGGATCTTTCTCAAAAGAGCCAGGTATACTGCTAATGCTGACGTTAAGCTTATATAATATTAAACCAGTAAGCTTAGTAGTAGAGCTAACCAGTGTGGGCTAATAGCATGGCTAAGGTGTTGAGTAGAAGCAAGTTATGGGGTGAGACTACATTACGATACCAGTTTTAGCCAGGAGGGTCTTAAACGTTACGATAATTAATAAGATAGTAGCCAAAGGGTGTGATTATGCGCATAGATGAAAGTCAATATAAAGTACAAGACCTCGTAGACAGGAAGAGGACGTCCTCATACTACACCAGCCCTGACGGAGTCGCAGTAATACGGTCTCTGCTCAGCGAGATCCCTGACAGGGACGGCGTAGTCCTTATGGACCCCTTCATGGGCTCTGGCGTCCTCCTCTCTGCAGTGGACGACCTCGTTAGGCCCAGCAAGGTGGTAGGCATTGAGATAAACAAAGAGCCGTGCGAGCTCGGCCGCAGGGTGCTCTCCTCGCTCTACAGGGACGTGGAGGTAATCTGCGGCGACGCCTTTAAGGTTGCGTGGAACTACAGGGCCGACATCATATTATCTAACCCCCCCTTTGTCAGGTGGCACCTGATAAGCGACAGGGACGAGCTGCTAAGGGCCGTGGCCTCGCACGGCTACGGGGACTTCATAACAAGGAAGGATCCTGGCCTTCACATACTGTTCATGTTCCTCATAGACCACGTGCTCAAGGATCACGGTTATGCAATCCTCGTGCTCCCAGCGTCCGCGTTTTACACCGAGCAGGGCGCTGGCGTCAAGAGGCTGCTCAGGTACAGGTATGACGTCCTGGCTATTGTTGAGAACTCAAGGTCGCCGTCGTTCAGCTCTGACAGCAGGTTCAAGGAGCTCATAGTGTTCCTGAGGAAGAGGAGGCCGTTCGAGTTCAATCCTGTGCAGACCGCAATATACAGGTACGACGGCAGCCTGAGGGAGCTCTACAGGGTTAACATAAACAGGGTGCCGAGGCTACTTGACAGGAACTGGCTTAGCCTGTTCGACTACGAGAATGCCAGGGCCATAGCCGACGTAGTTGAGAGGGCCCTTGACGCAGGCCTGCTCAGGTACCTGAGGGAGGGCGAGATAGTGAGGGGCATAGAGATGTACGGCCCTGACTTCTTCTTCATACCTAACAGGTACTGGAGCATAGTGAGCGAGGACGCCGAGTCGGTAACCATAAGCGACGGGAGCCAGAGGCTGAGGATTCCGAGAAGGTACCTGGTGAAGTGCTTGAGGAAGCCAGAGCACTACAATAATAGCATTGTAGTGAGCGACCCAGGGTTCTACGCGCTGGCAATTGACAACGAGCCAGAGGGCGACGTGGCCAAGTACGTGGAGTGGGGCCTGAGCTCAGGCACAGCCTCCGCTGCAGTGAAGGCATTCGGCGGCAGGTGGTACCAGCACATATGGAGGCAGCTGCAGGCGAAGAAACCGTACGGGCACATCTTCATACGTGACAAGCTAGACACGGCCAGGCACCGGATCCTCGCCAACTACAGCAGGGAGCCTCTCTGTGCCACCAAGAACTTCTACGTAATAAGGGACGACAACCCGCTCATGGCAGCCTGGCTTAACTCCAACATCATGAGGTATATACTGCAGTACTTCAGCAGGAGGATATCGGACAATTGGACTAGGCTTCTTGAGGAGGACTACATGCAGATACCAGTACCTTCAAAAGTCAAAAAAGATGTAGATCTAAGTAGCATCCAAAACGCAGAAAAAGTGATAGAAGAGTATTTAAATATTAGGAATGTTAACGCAACAATTATTTAGGATCCCTCTAGCCCTATTCATGAACTCTAAGGGCTTAAATTTGAACTGCAACTGATTACCAGGATGAGTAGGATCCGTTTTAGGTTTTTTGATATGACTCCCGTTGCCTCCTTTTCTTTGTTTTCTTTGTATAGTAATATAGTCCCCTATTTTGATAATGCCTTCATTAGAAAACTCAACTGGTTGCTCAGCAAAAATGATATTACATCGCTAATACTGAACATACAAAGTTCATTTCCCTTTTTATTCCATATCATTAGAATTTTTAGGTCTTTTTCATCTCTTGTAAAAATTTCCTTTAATATTATATTTATGTTATTTTTAATAAATTGTCTTATCTTTTCTCTGTCTTTGGGGTGAATGAAAATAGCTTTAGGATCTCTAGCCTTTCTAAGTATACTTTCGAATAAGATTGCATAAATTTCATCAGGCATTTTTAGTATGGATCTCCACTCGTTTAACCATCTTCTATCAAGGTTATGAAAGCTAGCGTTAGTGACGGTCTTTAGGGAGATGCACACTGTAGCGCCTTCTAAAATATCTTTTATCATTACGTCACATTTTATCCTATTATTAGGCTTTATTATTGTTATTGATTCTGATAATTGTACACCTAGCTTATTAGTACATCTTCGTAAAACATCCTTATCTTCATTGAAATACTTGATTAAGATGTTTTCAGCTTCTATCCCATGTTTAGCTTCTTTAGAGCCACCCATAAAAATCACTCCCTATCCTCTTACATCTTCTATAAATTCTAACATCCTATATAGCATACACCCTGTGTAGCATATGTAGCACATTAAGCTCTAAGCTCTTCAAAATCTGCTTTACTTCTATTATGACAAAAGATAATACAGATAATACAGAATAACCTAAGGAAGATTTCATCCTACTTTCATATAATTCCTCTAAAGTATTGAGACCCCTAAAAGGATGGTCGGATACCAGCGTATGTAAGTTTGCCAAACTCAAATCACGGCCTTTTGATCCATGTCCTTGTTCAAGAAGGCGTTAAATGTCGCATCAAATTAATAATGGAAGCTACTGAGGAGTTCCTAGACTATAATACTTGAGCTATAGATCGAGGATAACATTTATCCAGCTCATTATGGTTTTATTTTCGAATTCCTTTTGAAGCATTCAACAACTCATAAAACGCTTAATTATAGCCTTAATCGTTGGTTATGCGACTACTTCTTGATAAGCTCCATCTGCGGCCACACGTACGTGGGGGTCGGACTTTCACTGAGGCTTCATGAACTTGTGCTCAGCCTCTCGTCCTCATACCCCTTGTCCTGCTCCCCACGCCTAGGGTAGGGAGCGTGGGCTCCCAGCCACGACGCGGGGAGCTTCATAGGGCGCCTTCCTCCCCCTCACATTGCTCACAGAGCTCACGGTGGCGCCCTCCTCTGCATGATGATAGTAATGGAGAAGCCTATAAACTTTCGTGAAGGGATGGTCGTGAATGGTAAATGATATCAAATAGTATGAACTTCACGGTTTATCGGAAACTGCTAGCTACGGCGGCGGCGAGGCCCACGGGGAGCGTCGAGAATATGCCTAAGGGCCTCCCGAACCTCTGGGTCCAGAGGCCCTCGAGCACGATGTTTGATGAGGTGCCAATCATCGTGTACCTCCCGCCCAGTATGGCGGCGTAGGAGAGGAGCATCAGGTACCTCGAGGCCGGCCTCTTCATCCGCGAGGCCACGCTATAAATCAGGGGCATGAACATGAGCGTCAGGGCCACGTCGCTCACGAAGCCCGAGCTGAACAGCGATATAAGCAGCACTATAATTATAACCAGGAGGCCGCTCCTTACCCTCGAGGCTATCCTGTCCCCCACCACGTCAAGGACCCCGGAGTCGGCCACCACGCCAGCTATTATCATGGCTGAGGCCAGCACTATGACTGCCACCGAGGACAGGTTAGAGAGCGCCTGCGAGGGGCTGACCAGCCCGAGGGCCACCAGGGCCAGGGCGGTTATGACGCCAACTATGTCGTGCCTCAGCCTCCTTGATATCAGCAGGGCCACCGAGAACGCCAGGACGGCGAGGGCCTCGTAGGCCTTTACTGTGAGCAAGGGCAACACCCTAGGGCACAGTTACCTCGTAGGACGCGGTCTCGTTGGCCGAGTCCATCACAATCATGTAGACCTGCTCGCCGGGCCTGAAGGGCACGCTGTCGCAGCTCACCCAGACCCTTGCGTCGGAGTAGTACTTCATGGTTATGTTAAGCTCCCTCTGGCAGGCCACGGTGCCGTTGGGCCACCTCAGCGCGGCGTAGGTCAGGGTGACGTTTGGGGTGCCGTCGTAAAACACTATGGCACTGACGTTGAGCTTGCCGTCAGCATTAACCGGCACAGCTGTCACGAAGACCAGGAAGGAGGGGGTGTAGGTAACCGCTGATGTCGTTGAAGTTGTGGTGGTGAGGTTCTGCGGTGAAGTAGTTGTCGTAACCCTGGCGCGCGTGGAGGTTACAGCTGGCGGGGCCCTGTGCTGCCGCGGCTGGGACAGCGCGTAGTACCCTGCAGAGAACATGGCGAGGAGGAATATGGCTATCACTATGGCTGCGAACGCCTTGGAAAGCGCCAAGCCTCTCCCCAGGGCAGTGAAGGACCATTAGTTAAAATTCGCTAGGGCTCATGGCGAGAGCCTGAGGCCCTTCACCAGCAGGGTGCCGCTGACGACCCTGCCAAACCTTGACCTGTCGGGGGCCATGCCGATGACCCCGCCCAGCAGGGACCTCAGGTCGCCCGAGAGCACGAACTCCCTGAGGCCGCCGTCGGAGTCCCAGGCCAGGGCGGCGCTCACGGCGAACTCGCCCGTGTCGAAGTTGCTCGTGTGCACCCCCTGAACCTGGTCTATGAACACGGCGTCGCCCAGGTCGCTTGCCGAGGGGGCGTCCAGCACCAGGTAGCTCATGGATATCGAGGGCAGCGTCATGAAGGTCCTCCAGGAGGAGTGGGTGTTGACGCCGCTGGCCTTCCTGGCCCAGAAGGTGTTGGAGAGCGGCGTCCTGAACGTGCCCGAGTCTATCAGGGTGACCTCCTTGGTCGGGAGGCCCTCGCCGTCAAACGCCCTGGACCAGGCGCCGCCGGGCAGCCTGGGGTTGTCAACCGCTGTCACCCTGCCCCCCACGGCGTCGCCGGGCCTCAGGGGCGACCTGCCCCTGTAGACGTTCTCAAGGCTCACGGCGTGGTTGAGCAGGGGGAAGAGGAGCTCAGATATGGCCTTAGCGGTGAGGGCCACGGGCCTGTCGGCCAGCTTAAGCGGGCTCCTGCTCCTGGTGAGCTCGACCTTCCTCAGGAGCTCCTTCATAAAGGAGTCCGCGCTGACCCCCCTTGCAGTCCTGGAGTCGCCGTACTCGTAAACCTCGGGGCCGACGTAGCTCTCGCTCATGTAGTTGCCCGTGGCCGCGGCCCCCACGAACGACGTCGTGGAGCTCACGTCAATGCCCTCGGTGTTCTTGACCGTCACGGTGGCCGTGCCGCCCCACGCCCTCGCCGACACTATGTTCAGCCCCCTGCCAGAGTAGGAGAGGACCGCCTCCATGAGGTCCCTCAGCAGGCCCCACGGCTCCTCCAGGGAGCTGTCGTAGGAGTCCTCCAGGGGGCTCACGGGCTCCGGGCCAGGGAGCGCGTTGGCGGGGTCGGGCTGCGTGGCCTCCATGGAGGACAGGGCCATGTTGACCAGCTCCTCAGTGCACCTGTTCGAGTAAGCGAAGCCCACCCTGCCGTCCTTTATCACCCTGAGGCCGCACCCCTCCTCGACGTATGTCATGCCGTACTGGCTCATCTTCTCCCACGAGAGCTCCACGGAGCGCGACCTGACGAACAGTACCTCGGCCTGGGCGCCGCCGGCCGAGGCCCTCCTCAGAAGGTCCTCAGGGCTCAGCTGCATGCTGTCACCCCACCTTGAGCTTTGACACCCTCACGTAGGGCCCCCCTGTGCCAACGAAGACGCTCTGGCCCGACTTGCCGCAGACCCCCGGCCACACCCTGAAGTCCCTCGAGACCCCGTCTATGTTGCCTATAGTCTCTATCGTGTAGCCCGCTATGCCCGCGCCCCTTATGGGCTCCCTCACCTCACCGTTAACAACCCGGTAGCCCTCCTGTATGCCGAACTGGAACGTGCCGTCGCTGCTCGTCTGCCCTCCCATGACGGACTCCATCAGGAACCCGTCCTTGACATCCTCCAGGAGCTCTTCAAGCGTCATGTCCCCCGGCTTGAAGTAGGTGTTCCTCATGCGGACTATCACGCTGCTCCTGAAGTCCTCGGCCCTCCCGTTGCCAGTGGGCTCCTCCCCCAGGGACGCGGCGTACGACCTGTCGTTCATGAACTCCTTCACGACGCCGCCCTCTATTATCTTGACCTCCTTCCCCCTCACGCCCTCGTCGTCGTAGGGGGTTATGCCTATCGCCATGGGCTCGTCGAGCTGCGGCGAGTCCGAGACGTTGACGAACTCGGCCCCTATCCTCTTTCCCCTGAGCTTCCCAAGTATCCCGTTAACTGCCAGGTCCGCCTCCGCCAGGTGCCCCAGGGCCTCGTGGGCGAACACGCCGGAGACGTCGGGGCTGAGCACCACCTGGTACTGCCCAGGCTTCACGGCCACCCCCCTGAGCTGGGCCCTGAGCCTCCTGAGCAGGGTCTCCACGAGCTCGCTGACGTCGAAGGCCTCGAGGGCGTAGCCCAGGTACGTGGAGGCCGAGGCGTACGCGGAGGCCACAATGTCGCCCTCGCGGGCCACGGCCGTGAGCGAGATCCTTGATATCGAGTAGCTGAGCTCAAGGTCCCTGCCGTCGCTGCTCCAGTAGCCCTTGTCGTACTGGACGTGGGCGTAGCTGACCGTAACCGACTTGACCCTCGGCTCCGCCGACCTCACCTGCTCCCTCACCTTCCTCAGCTCGTTCATGACCTCAAGCGGGTCCCTGTCAAGCGGGTACTTCTCCTTAATCGTGACCCTGTCCCTCAGGGGGCTCAGCAGGTGCACCTTGACGTTCCCCTGGCCCGAGGCCGACCTCACGGCCTCCTCCGCGGCCTCCCTGGTGACGTCAGAGGAGGTCGTGTAGTAGCCCCAGGAGCCGTTGACCAGTGCCCTGAGGGCGTAGCCCTCTGACACGCCGTAGTTGTTCACAAGTTCCCTGGCCTCGCTGCTCGTGACTACGAGGGTCTTTGCCCTGTAGTACCTCAGGTCGGCGAAGGAGGCGCCAAGCCTAAGGGCCTCGTCTATGATCTCCACTTCCCCGCGCCTGCCTGTAGGCTATGCGTTGCCAAGATTTAAAGCATTAATATTTGTGAGCGCACCAAGGCGCGGTGTTGGGCTTGGCAAGGTACCAGGTCACGGTCGGCAAGACCACGTTCACAGTTGACGACTCCCTGCTCTACACCCAGAGCGACGAGTGGGTCAAGGTCGAGGGCAACAGCGTGAGGGTGGGGATAACGGACTACGCCCAGAGGCAGCTTAAGGACATAGTTGGCGTCGACCTGCCTAAGGTCGGCCAGGAGGTCCACGAGAACATGGACCTCGCCGTGCTCGAGTCTGTCAAGGCCACCGCCGAGGTGTACTCGCCTGTTGACGGGGTCGTCAGGGAGGTCAACGAGGCCCTGCTCGACAGGCCTGAGCTGATAAACAAGGAGCCGTACGACGGCGGCTGGATAGCGGTCATAGAGGTCAAGGGAACCCTCGACAAATCTAAGTTCCTTGACCACCAGGCTTACGTCAACAGCGTCAAGTCAAGGAGCAAGTGAGCTAAAGCCTCTAAAAAGCGTTACTATTTGAACTAATATAGCTAACTCTGCTTACTTTATATTCCTCCCAGCACAGCTCACTGTACACGTGGTGTAGAGGCGAAAGCCTGGATGCCGGTTGAGACCATTTATCACGATGTTATAGTCATAGGGTCCGGCATCGCAGGGCTGAGGGCCGCCGTTGAGCTCAAGAGGAGGTACGGCGACAAGCTCAACGTGGGAATAGTTAGCAAGGTACAGCTCATGAGGAGCCACAGCGTGGCCGCCGAGGGAGGCACGGCGGCCGCCCTCTACCCCCAGGAGGGGGACAGCTTCGCCCTGCATGCCTGGGACACGATTAAGGGCTCGGACTTCCTTGCTGACCAGGACGTTGTCTGGAACTTCGTGAAGCTGATGCCCGAGGAGATCCTGCTGCTGGACCACTGGGGCATACAGTGGGCCAGGAGGCCGGACGGAAGGATAATGCAGAGGCCCTTCGGGGGCCACAGCTTCCCGAGGGCCACCATGGCGGCCGACAAGGTGGGACACGCGGAGATGAGAACCCTCTACAACAAGCTGCTCCAGTACGACGGCTGGGAGAGGTACGACGAGTGGTTCGTTACCGACTTCATAATTGAGAACAACACCTACAAGGGGTTCTTCGCCATAAACCTCAAGGACGGCAACCTCTACATGTTCAGGAGCAAGGCCGCCATAATAGCCATGGGGGGCCTGGGGAGGCTCTACCCGTTCACCACCTACGCCCACACGGTGACGGGCGACGGCATGGCTGCTGCCTACAGGGCTGGGCTAGCTATAAAGGATCCTGAGATGGTGCAGTTCCACCCAACCGGCCTGGTGCCCAACGGGATCCTCATAACTGAGGGGGCCAGGGGCGACGGAGGTATACTGAAGAACAAGAACGGCGAGAGGTTCATGGCCAGGTACGCGCCCAAGTTCCTTGACCTGGCGCCTAGGGACGTGGTCTCCAGGTCAATATACATGGAGTACCTGCAGGGCAGGGCGTTCATTGACGAGGTCAGTGGCATGCCTTACGTGCAGCTTGACTTGACTCACCTGGGCGAGGAGAAGATAAACGAGAAGCTGCCCTCGATAAGGGAGATAGGCATAAGGTACGTCGGCATAGACCCCGTCGAGGAGCCGCTGCCTGTGTTCCCAGCGGCGCACTACCACATGGGAGGCATAGCAACCGACATATACTACCGCGTCATGACGCCAGACCACAAGTGGGTCAAGGGCCTCTTCGCGGCCGGCGAGGCCGCCGCGGCATCGCTGCACGGGGCCAACAGGCTTGGGAGCAACTCGACAGCCGAGTGCCTGGTGAGCGGGAGGATAACTGGCATGCTGGCAGGGGAGTACGCCCTCAAGGTGGGTGAGCCCTCCAGCCCAGAGCCTGACGTAGCCAAGAAGGAGGAGGACTTCGTGTGGGGCCTGGTGAAGAAGGAGAGCGGCACTCCGTCATACCAGATAAGGAGGCAGATGCACAACATAATGATGAAGGACTTCTACGTCTTCAGGAACGGCACGGACATGAGCGAGGGCCTCTCGCAGCTCATAAAGCTCAGGGACTCATACCTCAACGAGGTCTACCTTGAGGACAAGGAGAGGATCTACAACACTGACCTGGTGCAGGCCCTTGAGACGTACAACATGCTCCAGGACGCCGTGGTGGTGGCCGCCGCGGCCCTCAACAGGACCGAGAGCAGGGGAGCTCACTACAGGACCGACTACCCGAAGAGGGACGACGTGAACTGGCTGAAGCACACAATAGCTATAAGGGACGCCAGTACAAACCTAGGCGTCGGCTTTTCATACTGGCCCGTCACAATAACCACGTGGAAGCCCGTAGAGAGGCACTACTGAAGGGGTGGTGCTGATGGCCAGGGAGCAGGGAGGGGCTGTTGAGAAGGAGAACAGGCCCGGCTTCTGGAGGTCAAGCCTGAACCCGTGGACCGTCAGGACCAAGAACAACCCAGAGAGGGTCGCCTTCGTGCTTCACAGGGTGACAGGCTTCCTAATTCTGGCCTTCCTCCTGGCGCACACACTTGAGACGGACTCGCCGGTGTGGTCGCAGATAGTCTTCCACGTGAACGGCTGGGCCTTCTGGAACCACATCATGAGCATTGAGGGCGAGCTGGCGTTCAGGATCGGCGAGTTCATAGTGGCCGGGGCGGTGCTCTTCCACGCACCCAACGGCATAAGGCTGCTGCTCACAGAGTTCTTCGGCGTCGGCGTTGGCAGGCCCGGCGACCCGAAGCCGCCGTACGTGCCGTCCACCTTCACTGCAGCGCAGAGGCAGTGGCTCTACGCGGTTTTTGTCGTCTGGATAGTGCTCTGGATCATAGCTGGGGTGATAATATTCACGTGAGGGGTGATGGGGATGTCGGGCGGTAAGGCCTCGAGCGTTCAGATCTGGCAGTACATAACTGCCATACTGCTCATAGGGCTGCTTGGCTTCCACCTGCTCGAGAGGGTGCCATGGATCTGGGGGGTGTCCACCATGGATCAGACGCTGACCGCCGCCTTCGTGCACAGCGACTACGTGCACTTCGGCTGGGCGCTGCTCCTCCTGGCCTACGTGGCGCTATTCCACGGCCTCAACGGGGTCAGGGGCATGCTTCTTGAGCTCAGGCAGGGCAGGCTATACACGGCAACCATAAACGCCCTCTTCTGGATAGTGTTTATTGTGTTCGCAGCCATAGCAACGCTAACTGTGGCAAAGCTGCCCGCCTACCCGTGAGGTGAGAGCCATGGCAATGGACATAGAGGCCGCGAAGAGGAATCCCCCCAAGCAGGTGACCGTGAGGATAAGGAGGTACGACCCCGAGACCAAGAGGACCTGGTGGCAGGAGTACAAGGTAGAGGCCCGCAGGGGCATGACGGTGCTCGACGCCCTCCTGAAGATAAAGGAGGACATGGACCACACGCTAGTGGTGAGGTACAGCTGCAGGCAGGGCATATGCGGCAGCTGCGGGGTGGTCGTCAACGGCACGCCGAGGCTGGCGTGCCAGACGCAGCTGACTGAGGTCGTGAGCGAGGCAAACCCCGTTATGACTATTGAGCCTCTCTACAACTTCCCAGTCATAAGGGACCTCGTGACGGACTTCACGGACTTCTTCAACAAGCACAGGAGCGTCAAGCCGTACCTGATAAGGAACGACAAGGAGGAGCAGGAGAACCCCAAGGGACAGTACGACATGTACCCCGACGAGTACCTGCAGATATACCAGTACACCAACTGCGTCTACTGCGGCCTCTGCTACGCCGCCTGCCCAGTGGTCGCCGCCGACCCTGAGTTCCTCGGGCCGCAGGCCCTGATGTACGCCCTGAGGTTCGTCAACGACGTCAGGGACGAGGGCTGGAAGGAGAGGTTCCTGATAGTGGACACCGAGCACGGCTGCCACAGGTGCCACTTCGCCGCCTCCTGCAGCGCCGTGTGCCCGAAGGCTGTCGACCCTGCAGGCGCCATACAGTCGCTGAGGAGCAAGCTGTTCAGGTTCAGGCTGGGGCTCTACAAGAGGAGGGTCAGCAAGACCATTGGACCGCCGCCTGAGAAGGGCGAGAAGGTGCCGCTGCCGCCCGAGGCCACCCTGCTGCCAGGGGTTGACCTCAAGAAGCTCGAGGAGGAGCCTGTAATAATCAAGCTGCCCGAGGACTACTGAGCAGCCTAACCTTACCCTTTTCTTTTTCCCTTGGTCCTAAGTCCTATAAGCCTGAGGGCCTAGCTCTAGCTGGGGCCATCCATGTCGACCGTCGCCGAGGGCGACTGGGCGCTGCTTATAGTGGAGGGCAGGGAGAGGAGGAAGAGCTACGTCTTCAGGATCAGGTCCAAGGCCTCCTACTCCACGTTCGCCGGCAGCCTGAGGGGGTCCCAGCTTGTGGGGATCCCCTGGGGCTCAAGGATGGAGCTCGGCAAGGGGGTCGCCTACGTGCTGAGGCCCAACCTCTATGACTTAATGATGCACGTCCTCCCGAGGAGGAGCCAGGTCATATACCCCAAGGACGCGGGCTACATAGCGTCCGTGGCCGGCCTCCTGCCGGGCATGAGGGTCCTCGAGGCCGGGGCCGGGAGCGGCTTTCTGACGATATGGCTCGCCGCCCACGTGTGCCCAGGGGGAGCGGTCTACACGTACGAGGTGAGGGGCGACATGAGGGAGCTGGCGGCCTCCAACGTTAGGGCCGCCGGGCTCGAGGGCTGCGTCACTATAAAGGAGGGCGACATAAGGAAGGGGGCCGAGGAGAGGGAGCTTGACGCGGCGTTCCTTGACATGCCTGACCCCTGGGAGGCCCTGGGCCCCATAAGGCCCTCGCTCAAGCCTTCGGCCCCGGTGGTGGTCTTCACGCCCACGGTGAACCAGGTCATTAAGCTCCTCGACGCCCTGAAGTCCATAGGAGGCTACGCCGTGCAGGAGGTGAGCGAGCTCATAAAGAGGGAGTGGGAGGCCAGGCCAGAGGCCCTCAGGCCAGCCGTGAGGATGATAGGCCACACGGGCTTCATAACCGTGCTCAGGGCCCTGGCCTAGCTTAAATATTCCTGGGCCCACGCGTCCCCCCAGGGACGATCACGAGGTACGTCAAGGCTGTGGCCCCGGCCAAGGCAATACTCTTCGGGGAGCACTTTGTGGTTAACGGGTCAAGGGCCATAGCCACGGCCCTCGGCCTCTGGACCCAGGCAACGGCATATGAGAAGCCCTCATGGCCCATCGAGCTGGAGTCCCCGGCCCTTGGGCTCAGGTGCGTCACAGGGCCCGAGCTGTCCTGCAGCTCAAGGGAGGCCGCCCCGCTGCTGGCGGTTGCGAAGGCACTGAGGGGCGCAGGCGTTGACGTGCCCCCGGCCAGGGTTATAATAAGCAGCGAGGCGCCGGCCTCCGCGGGGCTCGGCTCCAGCGCCTCCTCGTCGGCCGCCCTCGCCTCGGCCCTGGCAGGGCTCGCCGGGGCCGACCTGAGCAGGGAGGAGCTCTACCAGGTAGTCATGGAGGGCGAGAGGGCGGCCCACGGGAACCCGAGCGGCGTCGACCCGGCCGCGGTAATATACGGCGGCACCATCATCTTCAGGAAGGGGGCCGGCGTGGTAGGAACCATAAGCCCCAGCCTCAGCGTGCCCCTGATAGTAGCTGACTCCGGCGCGAGGAGGAGCACCAGCGCGCCTGTGCTCTCAGTGATAAGGTTCCTCGACAGGATAGGGGGCCTCAGGGACTCCATGATAGGCCTCGTGGAGCAGATCATAGACCTGGCCTCTGATGCCATCAGGAAGAACTCGCTGGAGGACATAGGGAACCTCATGAACATAAACCACGGGCTCCTCTCGGCCATAGGCGTCTCGACGCCCGAGCTTGAGGAGCTGGTCCACGCCGCCAGGAGGGCTGGGGCCCTGGGGGCTAAGCTCACTGGGGCCGGGTGGGGAGGCTCGATAATAGCCATTGCGCCGCCGGAGAAAACAAATGACGTCGTGAGCGCCCTCTCGGCCCGCTCGCGCTGGGTCAGGGCTCTCAAGGCCGGGGCCGAGGGGGCCAGGGTCGTGGAGGCCAGCAACTAATTACATGAGCGGGGCCCCTATCCTGTCCCTGGGCGACGCCGGGGTGAATATCATGGCTAGCACGGCCGCCCCGGTCGCGACCAGTATATTTGCGAGAGGCATGTCGTTAATCCTGTAGCCCAGGTAAGTCAATGACAGGCAGTGGGCCAGGCTGTGCGAGGCCCTGGGCCTGAGGGACCTGGCCGAGGACAGGGAGCTCCAGGGCAACCTGGCCAGGGTTGGCAGGAGGGACTACATAAACAGGAGGCTCCAGGAGGTCTTCTCGACGAGGCCCAGGGACTACTGGGTCGACCTCCTCAGGAGGGCCGAGGTCCCAGTGGCCCCGGTCTACACGCTCTCCGAGCTCTTCTCCGACCCCTACTCGAGGGAGGACGTTGAGCAGGTCAGCGGGTCCCCCTACGGCCTCATCTCGTTCCCCGGCAGGCTCAACGGCGTGAGGCCCCAAATCAGGTCCCCGCCGCCCGCGAGGCAGGGGGAGCAGACGGAGGAGGTGCTCAGGGAGCTGGGCTTTGACGACAAGGAGGTGGAGTCCCTGAGGACCGACAGCGTCGTCGGTTGAGCATTTATTTTCAGTGGCCCAGGGCCGCCGCGGGGCTGAGCTTGAGGGCCGAGGGTCTCGCCATATCCTACAGGGTCGAGGGGGGCGAGGTAGTCCTGGTGACGCCGGGCGGGGAGCTCAGGCTCAGGGGCAGCGCCTCCCTTGGAAGGGCCAGCCTTGGGGGCTCCAGGGCTCTGGCATCGCTAGCAATATCGCTTGCCCTGGCGGCCCTTATGGTAGCGTCCTACCCGCCGTGGTCGCTCAGGGCGGGCTTCGCGATAACTGTTGCGTACTACGGCATACTCCTAGGCCTTGCCTTCGCCGCTTACCTCTCCGCCGACGCCGCCAGGCCAAGGAGGGCCGTCATAGTTTCGGGCCCGGGGTACAGGAGGGCCTTTATACTGCTGGACGACAATGAAAGGCATTAATACCTTGAGCGCGTTGGCTCACTGGGGATAACATGGTCATAAGGGTTGAGAGGAGCGAGCACACCTCCTGGATAATAGTTGACAGGCAGGATGCCGGCAACTCGCTGGGCTACAGGGACCTCCAGGAGATCACGCAGGCGATAAACGCCGAGTGCTCCAGCGGCTCGACGGCGACAGTTGCTATAACAGGGGCCGGCGAGAAGTTCTTCATAACTGGCATAGACCTCAGGGAGACCGCGGAGGCCCAGAGCGAGGAGGACGCCTGGAGGCTCATGTATGAGGGCCTCGGGGGCTTCTGCAGGGCAGCCTTCAACTGCAGGAAGCCCGTCATAGCCGCTGTTAACGGCTACGCCCTGGGCGCCGGCTTTGAGGTGTTGTACGCAGCCGACCTGGCGTACGCAGCTAAGTGGGCCAAGTTCGGGCTGCCGCCGGTGAGGTACGGCATGGTGCCCCCGGCCTCCTCAACCATAGGCATGCTGCTAGGCATGCCCAAGGTGATCTCATACCTGGCGCTCACGGGCGACTTCATAACTGCCGAGGAGGCGGCTAGGTACGGGATAATAAACGGCGTCGTGGACAGCGTGGAGCAGCTGAGGTCAAAGGTCGAGGAGGTCTCAGCCAAGATAGCCGAGGCCGAGCCCGAGGCTGTCGCGGCCGCCAGGGCCCTCATGGCTGAGGCCAAGATGCAGGCCCTGAGCGACAAGGGGCTTAGGACCCTGGCCGCGTTCACAGCGAGGCCCGTTGTCCGCGAGAGGGTGCTGCAGTTCCTCAACAGGAAGAGGGCCTAAGGCGGTGAGACGCCCAGGCCTCTGTCCCCGGCGTCGCCCAGCCCCGGGACTATGAAGAACGACGCGTTAAGCTCCGGGTCCACGGCAAGCGTGTAAATGGACACGTCCGGGTGCCTTGAGAGTATAAAGGACAGCCCCTGCTTTGACGCTATGATCGAGCCAACTATCACCTTGCCGGAGCCGAGCGACTTGACCTCTGATATCACCCTGTCAAGGGTCCTGCCGGTGGCCAGCATAGGGTCTAGGACTACCGCGACCCCCTCGTGGACCCTCGGGAGCCTCCTGTAGTAGAGCTCCACCCTGACGCCGTCCCTGTCCTCCAGCCTCCTGGCCGCCACGAGGCCGACCGGGGCCTGCGGGTAGACCTCAGAGAAGCCCTCGAGGAGCGGCAGGGCGGCGCCCAGGACGCCTACCAGCAGCGGAGGGGCCGCCAGGCTGAGCTCCTCCGTCTGGACCCCCAGCGGCGTGGTGACGGTCTCCTTGGTCCACTCCAGCTCAGCTGAGGACATTATAGCCAGGAGCCTGCCTGCCTCCCTCATGTAGTACCTGAAGGTCGGCGAGTCGGTCCTCCTGTCCCTCAGCTTCAGGAGCAGCCACCTTGCGTATGGCAGCTCGTCACCTAAGACCCGCACGCGCTCCAAGCTCAGACGCCCTTGCTATCTCCCTGCGGAGGTTTTTAGGGCTGATTGCCCAGGCAAAGGCCTTGGGCACGGCCAGCTGAAGGGCGACTGCAGGCCTTGCTGTCGCTTCAACGATGCCGCCCGCGGACGGGCTAAATGGCCCTTTGCGTGCTGCCCGTTAAAGCATTATTAACGTCGGTGGGAGCGTCGCCCATGGTGGCGCTCCTGGTGCCACTCCTCCACCACGGCAGGGCCTCGGCGGCCGCCACGATACTGAGGGCGGCGGCAGCCCCATACGCCCACTACGCAGCTGAGGCCGTGGGGCCCTCCTCTCTGGCGTCCAGCTGAGGGGCAGCGCCTCGGCGAGCCAGGAGATGATGACAGCAACCCTTGTGACGGAAGGCTACTACACGGCTGTCTATTACTCCAACCTGACCCCGACGTACCTCCAGGGGTCCTCAGGGACCAAGTACGTCATGCCGAGGGTCATGTTCTACATAGAGGGCTGCCGCGTACCCCTCTCAGCGATTAAACGGGCCGCAACAGTTAACGTCGTCTCTGGCGGCCCGCCGACGAATAGGGGGCCTTAAACGCTTTTAACCAAGGCCGTGGCCAACTTACCGGTGCTGGGCTTGTCATCCAAGGGCGCCGTGGACAGGCTGCTGAGCGCCGTGGTTAGCTTTGAGGCCAGGCTGAGGGACGCCGAGGCCTACGTGAAGGAGCAGCAGGCCAACATTGTTAAGGCCGCCGACGAGCTGTCATCAAGGCTGGCCTCCTCCGTTGACCCCCTAATAGCGGAGGCCGCCAGGGAGCTGGAGGAGGCCTACAGGGCGGAGAAGGCCAAGGTTGACGAGGACCTGAAAAGGAGGCTTGCTGAGGCCGAGGAGAGGCTCAACAAACTCGCCCAGCAGAACAGGGAGGCGGCCGTTCAGGCGGTGGTTGAGGCCGTCAAGAAGGCCCTCTCCGGCTGAGGTGTGGCCCTTGGCTGGGCCGGCTGACTACGCTAAGGTAGTTCCCCTGCTGAGGTACCTCAAGTCCAGGATGCTAGGCCCCAAGGTGAGGGAGCTGGCCCCCCCGCTCGCCGAGGCCGTAGCAGTCCTAAGGGACACCATGTACGCGCCCGTGGCCGAGGCCAAGGATTTGGAGGGCGTGGAGAGGGCCCTGGCGTCGCTCTACTTCTCGACAGTAGAGGAGGTCTACAGGCTCTCCCCTGACGAGGCCAAGGGGCTCGCCGCCGCGTTCGCCAAGGCTAAGGAGGTCGAGGACCTGATGATAGTGGCCAGGGCCATAGCTGAGGGCCAGCGGCCGCCAAGGTGGCTGCCCTCGGCGGAGTGGAGGCTCGGCTCCACGGCTTACGTGCTGCAGGAGGTCGAGGCGTCGCCCACGATAACGAGGCTACAGGAGGTTGTAAGGGACGGGGACCTGGCCAAGGTCCTTTCCATGGCCTCTGAGGCCTACGCCGAGCTCAGGCAGCCCGAGGTCTTCACGTTCTTCTCGCTCACCGGCTCGTTCATTATATTCAGGAACGCGGTTGCCGAGTTCACTAGCAAGGACGTGGGCGACGTCGAGGGCGTCGTGTGCCCGCTTATAGAGGAGAGGGCCGCCCTGGGCCTCCTGGAGGCCTGGGCCATAAGGGTGAACCCCAAGACCTTCGCCAGAGCCATAGAGGGGCCCAGGGTCTGCGGCGTCAGCTGGGACCTCATGGCGGCGGCCTACGAGAGGGGCTTCGAGGGCGAGCTCTCTGGACTTATCCTTGACGTGGCCCCGCTGCTGAGGCGCTCAAGGCTTGAGGGGAAGACCAGGAGGGAGCTCATGGTCTCCGTCAGGAGGTCGGCCAGGCTGGCCGCCCAGAGGGCCGCCGAGGCCATATACGAGGGCTACCCGTTCACGCCGGCCCTGGTGGCCGCGGCCCTGGCGCTGCTGATGCTCGAGGTTGACAACATAAGGTCCGCGCTCGGGGGCATAATGCTCAACCTGACCCAGGAGGAGCTGGAGCAGGCCCTGGCCTAGCCTTTTAATTCCCAAACGCCCAGGCCGCTCAAGGGCCTTTGACCTCATGCCCGGCCTTGAGGGCGAGCTGTGGAACCTGATAGTTGACGACATACAGAGGCTCTCAACCAAGGGCTGCTACGAGCCCGTGAGCGACGCCATAAGCTTCTACCTCGCCAGGAAGCTCAGGGTGCTCACCGCCGCCCTGATAGGCCTTGACAGGGACCCCCCTGAGGCCATACTTGACGCGGGCTGCGGCCCGGGCACCTCAACCAGGGTGGTCAGGGCCCTGTACCCCAGGGCCAAGGTAGTGGCCATGGACCCCGGCGCGCTCAACCTGCTCAGGGCCTCAAGGGCCGCCGGGGACGGCACGGGGGCCGCGCAGGGCATGTTTGAGCACATGCCCTTCAGGGAGGGGAGCTTTGACGGGGCCGTGGCCATGTTCTCCTTCAGGGACGCGGCCAACTACCTGATGGCGCTGGACGAGTTCTCGAGGGTGCTGAAGGACGACGGGAGGCTCGCCATACTTGACCTCTACAGGCCCGAGAATCCCCTTGAGCTGGCCGCGTCGCTCATGCAGTTCAGGTACATAGGCCCCGCCATAGGCCTGGCCATGGGGTGCGGCAGGGACGGCCTCAAGTTCGGCGACATCTACAGGACGGTGCTCAGCATGCTGACCCCGAGCCAGCTGGTGAGGGAGGCCTCAAGGAGGTTCAGGAGGGTGTCCTTTAAGCCCACGCCGTTCCTGGTGGGCATACTGTACGCTGAGGGGCCTAGGAGACCCTCGTGAACCTGAACCTTATCACGTTGCCATCCTTGTCAACGTCAACCTTGACCTTCCTGTTCTCCTTGAGGGAGTAAATTATCATAGTAGCGCACCTCCAGGAGTCCATGAGCACCTCTGCCTCCTCGCCGACGCTGAGCTTGTCTATCACCCTCATGGCCAGGACGTAGCCCTCCGGGCAGTCCTTCCCCCTGTAGTCGAAGACCTGCAGGGCCGTCCACCGGCTACGCTGAGGGGGCCAGCGATTTTAACGGCAGGTACTTAGAGGGGGAACATCACGCTGGTTATTATGTACTCGACCACGGCCTTGTGCGGGTCCCCCTCTAGGACCTCGTCAACCCTGTTCATGAGCTCCTCCTTGACCCTCTGGGCGCAGGCGGGGTTGTTGAAGTCCTCGTTCCTCATTGCCAGGTAGAAGCCCGCCCCGGCCTCGTTAAAGTAGAGGAAGTAGGCCCACTCCATGTCCTGGGAGACCGCCGGCAGAAGGGAGCCCGGCCTGAGGTACCTGAAAGGCCTGGCCCCCTCGCCGATGGCCCCGGGGAGGCCTGAGGAGCATACTATCCACGAGGCGCTGCAGTCCCCGATAGTACCCCTCTCGCACTGCAATGCGGCGCACCAAGGTCCTGGGCCTCTTAATGCATAAATTCTTTGACACGTGTGGAGCAAGAGGGTGCTCGGCTTGAAGTTCCTGAGGTGTAAGCCCAACCAAGTGCCCCCGAGCAACGGGAAGAAGGTTGCCATCATAGGCGCTGGGACCGCCGGCCTGGGGGCGGCTGGCGTCCTTAAGTGCAAGGGGTACGACGTCACTGTGTATGACATGCTGCCCGAGCCGGGGGGCATGCTGATGTTCGGCATTCACGTTGACAGGATACCGAAGCCCCCCATAAGGGAGGGGGTCAGGGAGCTCATGGACGCGGGCGTGGAGTTCGTCCTCAACACCAAGGTCGGCAACAGGGACCTTGAAAGGATGGACGAGCTGGTGAAGGCTAAGAACGTGGTTGACCTTGAGGACATAATAAAGTCCTATGACGCCGTCCTGATAGCCACGGGCACGTGGACCAGCAACAAGTCAAAGGTGCCCGGCGAGGAGCTGCCCTGGGTGTACCCTGCAATGGAGTTCCTCGTGGCGACCCACCTGGCTAAGTTCGGCTACAGGCCCTGGGACATAGTGCCCAACGTCAAGGGCGACCTGCTGGTAGTGGGGGGAGGGTACACGGCCGAGGACGCGGCCTACGTGCCGAGGACCTACCCGGAGTACAGGGACAGGATGAGGAGGATAGTGCTCAGCTACAGGAGGACCAGGAACGAGGCCCCCATGGGTCCCATGGAGATGACTAACATAGAGGCCTCCGGCGTCGAGATCTGGGAGCTCACGGTGCCCATAGCGTACAGGGAGGAGAACGGCAGGAGGATTGTAAGGATCATAAGGAACAGGCTGGTCCAGGCGCCGGGCGAGAAGAGGCCGAGGCCCGAGCCCATACCTGGGAGCGAGTTCGACGCCTACTTTGACTTCGTGCTGGAGGCCATAGGCGAGAGGCCAACCCCGCCGTTCGAGGGGAAGGAGTGCTGCGGCATAAAGCTGACCGACTGGGGCACCATAGTTGTCGACAAGGACATGATGACCTCCAGGAAGGGGGTGTTCGCGGCCGGCGACGTGGTCCACGGGCCGAGCCAGCTGGGCCCAGCCCTCAAGAGCGGCATGGACGCCGCTAACGCGATAATGAGGTACCTGAGCCAGAGGTGACCGAGTCCAGGGCCACGGCAAGCCTCACGATCCTTTTTACATTCTCGTAGGTCCTCGACCTCTCCACCTCCTCGGGCGTCATCCACGTGCCCTCCCTGAGCTCCCCTCCGACCCTCCTGACCCTGAATATCAGGTCGTAGTGGAGGTGCGTCTCCTGGGGGTACCTCACGGTCTCGAGCAGTATTGCCATAGGCATGGGCTCGTCGCTGACCTCGCCCGAGCCCAGGTTGTAGACGGGGCCCACGACCTCCACGTCAAGTCCCGTCTCCTCCTTGAACTCCCTCACCACGGCCTCCCTCGGGGTCTCGTTGGGCTCCACGTGCCCCCCTGGGTAGAGCCAGACGCCGAGCTTCCTGTGCCATATCATGAGCACCCTGCCGCCCTCCACTAGGACCCCGCTGGCCACTATGCACTTCCTCAAGGCGTCCCCCTGAAAGTCTCGCCGGCCCCGGTTAAAGGGGCTGGAGCCCAAAGAAAGGCGAAGGGCGATGGGGCTCGGCGGCCGTAGCTAGCAGTTTTCGATAAACCGTGAAGCTCATACTATTTGACATCATTTATCGTCCCTAACCCCTTTAACGCTATCAAGTAAGCCGAGGCCGTGTGCCTGTCGAAGCCCTTCTCCCTCA
>NZ_JBMFJI010000018.1:0-21543 GCF_049973875.1 Acidilobus sp. | reverse complement strand
GGCGCCTCCCCTGCCCCTCAGCTGGGACCTCTTGACCTCCTCAACCACCTCGGCCTGGGGCATGGAGAGGGCCCTCTCCAGGCCCCTCATGCCCCCGAGCTGAAGATAGTGCCGCAGCGACCTGACCGGCCCGTCGACTATGTGCCTGAGCACCACCGCCCTCCTCGACCTGACCTCCACGTGAGGCGCGCCGCCCGTCAGCGTGCTCGAGGGCCCCGCGTAGCACTTGCCCAGGCAGTAGGTCGGCGGCCGCTGGGCGACCGCCCTCCTCCAGGCCTCGGGGTTGAGGGACCTGGCGGCGTAGCAGGCCAGCCCCCTGCAGTGCTCCTCGGGCGGCGCGAAGTCGGGGAACGAGTAGAAGGTGTTCACCTCCTGCCTTGGAAGGTTAATCCTAATCGTCAGGGGCACCCTATTGCCTTAAGTATCCTAAAGATAGATAAATTCCTACTGCCCCGCCTCCCCTAGGGCCTCCCCAATCCTCCTTATGCCCTCCTCGAGCCTCTCCGGCGGCTGGCTGACGAAGGTGACCCTTATGAATGTCCTGTCGGCCGGCCCGAAGGCGGTCCCGGGCATCACTGTGACCCTGTGCCTCGAGGCCAGCCTTGAGGCGAAGGACTCCGCGTCGTTGACCAGCGGCGAGAGGTCGGCGTAGAGGTACATTGAGGCCTGGGGCTCCGTGAACCTGGCCGAGGGCGCGTACCTCCTCATAGCCTTTACTGCCGCGTCCCTCCTTCTCCTGTACTCGGCAACCACGGACTCTATGAACTTCTCCCTCCCCTCCCACCTCAGGTAGCGCAGGACGTAGAGCTGCGACATGTTCGACGCCCCGAAGAAGGCGTGCCCGCTGAAGGAGGCGTACGCATCTATAAAGTCCCTGGGGCCGTAGATGTAGCCCAACCTCAGGCCGGGGACGCCGGGGTCCTTGGAGAAGGTGCCCAGGCCTATCACGCTGTCAGGCGCGTGCGGCTGGACGCTCCTGTAGGAGCCCTCGTAGACTATCCTCCTGTAGGCCTCGTCAACAACCAGGTAGACCCCTTTGTCCTGGGCCAGCTCCGCCATCGCCTTGCCTATGCCTGGGTCAAGGAGCCTGCCAGTGGGGTTGTCCGGGTCAACGAGGACTATCGCCTTAGTCCTGTCGCTGATGGCCGCGGCCACCGCGTCTGGGTCGGGCTGGAAGCCCCTCTCGGGGCTGGCCCTGACCCACCTCACCCTGCCGCCCAGGTACTCTATGACGGGCCTGTATATCATGAACGTCGGGTCAATCAGTATGACCTCGTCCCCGGGGTCCAGGAGCACGGACATGGCTGAGAATATGGCCGCTGTCCCGCTGGGGGTTATGGCGACCTCGTCGAAGCTCACTTTAGTGCCGTCGCGCTTCAGCTCCTCGGCGACGGCCTCCCTCAGCTCCGGCAGGCCCCTGGTGGGCGCGTAGGCGTAGCTCTCCGGCCTCCTCAGGTCGTCAATTAGTGAGTCCACGAGCTCAAGGGGAGGGGGCAGGCTCGGCTCCCCCGCGTGGAGCCTTATGACGTCAGCCCCGGCGGGGCCCAGGAGCGAGTCTATTATCTTCATTGGGGACGCGGCCAGGTAGGACAGCCTGGAGCTGAGAGCCCTGGGCATGCTGGTCTCCGGGGCCCCCGTGCCCTCCAAGATTTTATCGTTACCCTTGGCCTCGGCCCCTTCGGCCTCACTTTTATACCCCCGTTCCAAGGTCTACCTCGGGGCCGACGTTGAGGTTATCAGAGCTGCCCTACTACGAGAGGTGGTTCATAGCCGGCATAGTTATAGGGGTCTCGGTAGGCCTGGCTATACTGACCCTCTACTACCTCGAGGCCTACGCCCTCGGCAAGTTAGTCCTGCTTGACCTGCTTCACGTCAACAAGAGGGGCATGACCCTCGCCCAGTACTACGCCTCCCTCCCGCGGCTCCTCCTGATGCCCCTGGTGCTGGCCGCCGCCTTCCCGCTCTCGCTCTTCGTCGCGCTGGCCATGAGGACGCCCGAGGTGGGCAGCGACCCCGCGGTGAGGGCATACCACAGGAACGCCAGGATGAGGCTTGAGGAGGCCCCGGCGGCCATCATCTCGTCGGCGATAACCATAGGCCTCGGGGGCAGCGCCGGGAGGGAGGGGCCCGCGTCGCACGCCGGGGCCGTAATATCGCAGTGGCTCTCCAGGATAATGAACATGAGCGCCGAGGACAGGAGGAGGGCCGTGGCCATAGGCCTCGGGGCGGGCATAGGGGCCGCCTTCAAGTCCCCCTTCGCAGGCGCCATACTCTCCGCAGAGCTTCTCTACAGGAGGGACATGGAGCCCGAGGTCATATACCCCTCGCTCATAGCGTCAAGCATAGCGTACGTAATATACGGCTCCGCCACGGGCTTCTCCCCAATACTTGGGCTGTGCAGTTGCCCCTTCAACCCGCTCTACCTCCCCCTCTTCGCCGTCCTGGGCCTCATAACGGGGGGCATGGCAATGCTTTACGTCAGGTCGCTCAACTACTTCTCAAGGCTGTTCAGGTCCCTGTCGAACCACTTCGTCAGGGCGGCCCTGGGAGGCGCCATGGTCGGCCTCCTGGTCGTGCTGTTCCCTGAGGACATGGGCGAGGGGCTCAGCTGGGTCAGGTCGCTCATGGGAGGGGGCCAGGTGGTGACCCTGCTGCCCCTTGCCATTGCCCTGCTGCTCCTGCCCCTCTCAAAGGTCCTCGCCACGTCGCTCACCCTCGGGAGCGGGGCCAAGGGAGGGGTCTTCGCCCCAGGGCTTGACATAGGCGCCTTCACGGGCCTGGCGTTCGGGGAGGCCCTTCACTTCGCCTCGCCCAGCCTCTTCAGGGAGGTCGGCCCGTTCATTGAAGTTGGCATGCTGTCGACCTTCGGGGCCGCCAGCTACGCCCCGGTGAGCTCGATGCTCATGACCGTCGAGATGTCGGGCAGCCTGGCGCTGCTGCCGGGCGAGATGATAGCCCTGGCCGTGGCAATGATGGTCTTCAGGGGGCCGACGCTGCTGAGGGAGCAGGTCGAGAGCAGGGCCAAGTCGCCGGCCCACGCGGGCGAGTACGCAATACCCGTGCTGAGGAGGGTCAAGGTAACCGAGGTGCCCCCGAGGCAGCTCTACGTGAGGCAGGACGCCAGTGTCTCCGAGGCCCTGCAGGTGATCGCGTCAGCGGGCCTCCTGTCGCTGCCCATGGTGGACCCGCTGGGCAGGGTGCTCGGCATAGTTAACGCGGTAGAGCTGAGGCAGGGGAGGCCCGAGGAGCCAGCTATGAAGTACATGAGGCCCGAGCCAGGGCACGTGAGGCCGGACTCAAGCCTTGAGGAGGTCATAAGCGTGATGTCAAGGACTAACTCCAGGTACGCGATAGTCGAGGACAACGGCAAGTTCATGGGCATAGTGACGCTTGACGACGTGGTCAGGGCGTATGAGAGGGAGGCCTCTAAGTACCCTGGCCCTCAGGGCTGACCTTCACCACCTCGGCGCCCTTTATGAGCTCCTTGTAGTCTAGGTTCATAGCCTGCTCCGCCTTGAGGACGTCCTCGACCCTGGCCCTCGTGGTCGAGGCCTGGGCTATGGCGCAGTACTCCGGCACCTTGGCTGATACGCTGTAGGTGCCTATCCTCCTGGCGACCTCTACTATCTCGTCCTTGTCCATGGCTATGAGGGGCCTCAGCACCGGGAGCCCTATGCCGTGCTCCTCAGCCTCCAGGTTCCACATGGTCTGTGAAGAGACCTGGGAGAGGGACTCGCCCGTGGTTATTGAGTGCGCCCCCTCGCGGACGGCCAGCGCCTCTGCCAGCCTGTAGAGGACCCTCTTGAGGGTTACAACCCTCAGCTCCCTCCTGACGTCGGCGAGCCCCTTCATGACAGGGACGCCGTCCACGAAGAACACCTTTATGTCGTGGCGCCCCGACCAGGCCCTCAGCGCCCTGACCTCCTCGAGCACGGCCCTCCTGTGCTCCTCCCCTCCTATGGACAGGTTCAGCACCAGGGGCACGACCCCCCTCTTCATGATCATCCACGTCGCCACCGGGGAGTCTATGCCGCCCGAGACCAGGGCCACTGTCTTGCCAGCGACGCCGACCGGCAGCCCTCTGGCGCCTTCGGCTAGGCCCGCGTGCACGTACGCCAGGCCCCTCTCGACAATGTCAACGTACACCGTCACCTCGGGGCTCTCAAGGTCAACCCCCGCGGAGGCCTGCAGGAGGGCCGCCCCCAGCTCCCTGTTAACGTCCATGCTGGTGAACCTGTCCTCGGCGCCTGTCCTCCTGGCCCTCACGGCAAACCTCCTGCCCCTGACGTCCTCCATAACGAGGGCCGAGGCCTTCCTGACCAGGTCCCCGAGGTCCTCGTACTTGACCGGGGCCGCCACGGAGTAGTGGGCTATGCCGAAGACCCTCGAGAGGGGCGACGCGTCCCCGTCTACCTCGAGCACCAGGGTGCCCCCGTAGGCCCTCCACGACCTGAGCCTTACCGTGGCCGAGGCGTTCCTTATGAGCTCGTTGACCATGTGAACCCTGGTGGGCCTCCCCTTTATGCCGAGCTCCCCAGCCAGGGTGGCTATCACTGTTGTCAAGGGACCACCGCCAATAGGGCTTAGGGGGAGGCCAAAAAGGCACTGCTCAGAGCACAATAACGTAGACGAACAGCAGGACCCCTATGAGCACCAGCGCCAGCCCGGCCAACACTGCGTACCTCCACCTGACGCCCAGGTTGGATGACCTCCTGGGCAGCTCCATCCTGCGGCCTGGCAGGGCCACCGCCTCCCCTCAGCTCGGCTCCCCGGGCAGATTAGCTTTGTTCGTAAGTATGCTTAGCGTTTTAACTTCAGGGGACACTGTCGCTGGGGAAAGGGGATGGGTGAGGAGGGAAACAAGTACGACGCCAGGAAGGACCCCAAGGTAATCAAGATAATGACGCAGCTCATGGCGCAGGGCGGGGTCATGCTGGAGCAGACGTGCCCCATATGCGGCCTCCCCCTCTTCAGGCTCAAGAGCGGCGACGTCGTCTGCCCGCTCCACGGCAAGGTATACATAGTGAGCAGCGACGAGGAGGCTCGAGAGGTGGAGATTGACGAGACGATAAAGCGACTGGAGTACTTCGCAAGCCTTAAGCTCAGGGAGCTGATGGACAAGGGGGACATAGGCGAGGCCGGCGACCTGCTGGGCATAATGGAGCAGGCGGAGAGGGTGCTCCGCCTCAGGCTCGAGAGGCTCTCGTCGTCATCAAGGCAGGCGCAGCCGCCTCCTCCGCCGAGGCGGAAGGACAAGGAAGAGGAGGAAGAGGAGGAGGAAGAGGCTTAGCCCTTAAGCAGCCTCGCCAGGAGAGGCGAGAGGCTGAGGAGGTCCTTCCTGTCCTTGGGCGCCGCCGGGAGGACTATCCTTATGCTTTCCAGCCCTGCGGCCTTCAGGACGGCGTTCACCAGCCTCTCGTGCCCCCTGCCCCATACTGCGTCGCTCACTCCGTCAAGGAGCTCGTCGACAAGGCCAGGGACAGTCATGTCAAGGATCCTCAGGAGGTTGACAGCGTTTATCCTCAGGCTGTTGCCGGCCACCGAGCTTGACACGTAGGCGTAGAGTGCCTTGCCCCTGGGTGACTTGGAGCAGGCGTCGCCCAGGAGCCTGCAGTCGAAGTAGTCGGCGGGCAGCCAGCCGTCTATGTGGAGCAGCTCGGACTCAACGACGCTCAGGCCCAGCGAGAAGGAGGCTCTTCGGTACCTGTAGATTATGTACTCGCGGCCCGAGGCCTCCTGGGCGTCGCTCCAGAAGGCCCTCTCCTGGTACTGGTTAAGCCCAATCCTGGAGAGGAGCCGCGACGTGGCCAGCGGCGGGTCCCTGCACCTCAGCCCCCTCTCCCTGCACCCCGCTATTAAGGCCCGGGCCGCCTCCACCATGAAGCCCAGGAAGGCCTTCCTCACGTCGCCCACGGCTTAACTGTAAAGCGACCACTTTAAATGCGTGAGGAGGCCTAGCCCTGTTAGGGTAAGGCTTGGACAGGGCGTCGGCGGGCTGGCTGGGGCTCTACGTAGTAGGCTCAGCCCTGCTCTACTTCTTCGTCAAGGCGGGCCTGGCCTACGCCCAGCCGCTCGAGTACACGGTGCTGAGGTTCGTCCTTTCAGCCGTCGTGCTGCTGGCGCTGACCAGGTCGCTGACGCTTAACAGGTACGTGGTCCTCCTGGCCGCCCTGGCGGCCGCGAGCTCCGTGGTCTGGGCCTGGGGCCTCATGCTGGTCCTCCCCGCGACGTCGGCGAGCCTGAGCTACTTCATGCCGTTCGTGGCGATAATAATGAGCTTCTTCGTGCTTGGTGAGCGCCTTGACAGGTGGGGGGCGGCCGGCATGGCCATAGGCGCCGTTGGGGTGACCCTTTACGCCGTGGAGTCCGTAAGGGGCAGGAACACGGCGCTCGGCGTCGGCCTGACCCTGTTTAACACCGTCCTCTGGGCTGGCTACACGGTGCTCTACAGGAAAATAGCTAAGCTGGGCGCGGACGTAGACATGAACTCAGTCAACCTCTCCATGTTCCTGCTAGGGACTGCCATGATGCTCCCCTTCGTGGCCGTCGACCACTCCCCGGTCAGGCTTAACCTGACGCTCCTGGTTAGCCTAGCCTGGGCCTCAACCATGGGAGGGGCCCTGCAGTTCCTCTCGTGGAGCAGGCTGCTCGAGAGGATGAGCGTCTCCAGGGCGACGCTGCTGAGCTACCTGGTGCCCGCTGCCGCCGCTGGGGTCCAGGCAGCCATGGGGGAGCCCCCGGGCCCGCTCCAGGCCCTCGGCCTTGGAATAATGGTGCTCGGCGCCTACGTCGCCCTCCGCTGAAGCCCTCACTTACTGGAAGAACGTCAGCTTCCTTACTAAAGCTTAAAGGCCCCTTGGACAACCATGGAGACGGTGTGCGACATGTCCGAGATACAGATAACGCCCGTGAGGCAGCCCAAGTGGTCCTCAGTCCACAGCCACATAAGGGGGCTTGGGCTTGACAAGAACGGCAAGGCGCTCAGGGTAGCCGACGGCATGATAGGTCAGACAGAGGCCAGGGAGGCTGCGGGCCTCGTTGTTGAGATGGTGAGGCAGGGCAGGCTGGGCGGCAAGGGGGTGCTGATCGTGGGCCCCAGCGGCACTGGCAAGACTGCAATAGCTGTAGCCATGGCCAGGGAGCTGGGCGAGGACACCCCGTTCGTGGCGGTAAACGGCTCCGAGGTCCTCGCGGCGGAGAACAAGACGGAGTTCCTGATGCAGGCCATGCGCAGGGCCGTGGGCGTCAGGATGAGGGACGAGAGGGAGGTCGTCACTGGAGTGGTCACTGACCTCAAGTACCTCAAGAGGACCTCGCCGTTCTACCCATACCCAGTCCTCGGGGGCGCCAAGGTGACCCTCGAGACCAAGGACGACTCCGGCACCTTCACCGTGGGCCCGGAGGTCGCGCAGCAGCTCCAGGAGCTCGGCGTGAGGAAGGGCGACGTGATAATGATAGACGTCAACACCGGCGAGGTCAGGAGGCTCGGCAGGGTCAGGGAGAAGGCCGCGGTCAGCTATGACATAGACGTCACCGAGAACGTGGAGGTGCCGAGCGGCAGGGTCAGGTCCAGGAGGGAGATAGTCAGGACCCTCACGCTTCACGACATAGACGCCTCAATAGCGGCCCAGAGGGCGGCCTTCACGATATTCGGCTTCCTGAGGGAGGAGTCAGCGATAAGCGACGAGGTCAGGGCCAGGACCGACGAGCTCGTGAAGAAGCTGAGGGACGAGGGCAAGGCCGAGCTTGTGCCGGGAATTATGTTCATAGACGACGCCCACATGCTCGACATAGAGGCCTTCAGCTTCCTGACTAAGGCCATGGAGGGCGAGTTCGCGCCGATAATAGTGCTGGCCACCAACAGGGGAATGACAACGATAAGGGGCACCGACGAGGTGTCGCCCCACGGCATGCCAAGGGACCTGCTGGACAGGCTTCTAATAATAACTACAAGGCCCTACAGCGAGGACGAGATAAGGGAGATCATAAAGGTCAGGGCCGAGGAGGAGGACGTCGAGCTGAGCGATGACGCCCTCAGCGCGCTCACCAAGATAGGCGCGGAGAGGAGCCTGAGGTACGCCGTCCAGCTCCTGCAGCCGGCCAAGCTTGCGGCGGAGAGAAGGGGCTCGAGCAGGGTGGAGGCCTCCGACGTGGAGCAGGTGTCGAAGCTCTTCGCGGACCTGAAGACGAGCATAGAGTACGTGGAGAAGTACAAGGACCTGCTGCTGCGCTAAAACGCGCCGAGCCTCCTCATCAGCTCAGCCATGGACTCCCTGAGGCCCCTCTCGAGCAGCGGCTGAAGTTTTGGGGAGGGCCTTAGCAGCGGGGCCCCCGAGTACATTCTCGGCAGCTCGCTCAGGGCCCCCAGGAGCCTCCTTGAGTACTCCTCGGGCACCCTCAGGGCGTACACAGTGTGCGTGCTGGTCTCGGCCCTCCTGACCTCCTCGACGAGCCCCTGCTCGGAGCACCTGTCGAAGGCCACAAGCATGGCGGCAAGCTTGGTCACCGGGACCCTGTAGGCGTACCCCCTGGAGCCTGTCGAGGTGACGTACTCCATCACGGACCTGTTGTCGGGCATGAACGCAGGCCCCCTGACGTTCAGCCCCCTCCTCCTGGCCTCCTCCATGAGCCACGAGACCCTCTCGTAGCTGCTCCTGCTGTTTGCCTTGGCCACTATCTCCACCGGGGAGTCCTCGACCACGTCCGGCAGGGGCAGGTAGAGGGTGTTCTCAGCCGTGACGCTCACGTCCGCGACCCCGGCGCTGTCAAGCTCGTCAGCCACCTCCTCGGGCAGCCTGCCGGCCAGGGAGACGCCCATGAGGTCCGGGGCCACTATTATGAGCCCCCTGTCCCTCGAGAGCGCGTCAAGTATGAACTTCACCATGTGCTCGGTCCTGTCGCCCTCAGGCACCTCGGCCACCCGCTCGTACTCGTAGATCTCGGCGAAGTCGAAGGACTCAAGGAGGGCGTTGAGCAGGGGCACCTCATCTATGCTCGGCTCGTGGACGCTCTTGACAAGCAGGGAGACCTCGCTGCCCGTCACCTCAGGGCTCGGGGCCTCCCTCAGCTCGACGCTCGCCCTGTAGACCCTTGAGGTGAGGTATATGCCTTCAAGCTCCTCGGCGCAGTCCTCTGGGGACGCCTTCAAACGCGCTGCCTGTCTAACACTTGGCCTCCAGGGATTTTTATGTGAAGCGTTTACAGCCGGCCCGCTAAGGCCTCGCCCTCAGGGCGTCAGCTGTTGGCGTACGCGTAGACCGCCAGGAAGGCAACGACGAATATGGGTATGAGCAGGACGTCGCTGGGCGAGTAGAAGGCCTCGGCGTACCAGAAGGCTGAGAAGGTGAGCAGCATGGCTGAGACGAAGTTCTTGAGCAGGGCGACCCTTATCCTGAGTATGTTCTGCTTCAGGAAGTAGGCGAGCACGGCCACCAGGGCCGCGCCCACGGCAAAGCCGAGGGCTGCCGAGGTGTAGCTCTCGGGCAGCAGGGCGAGTATAACTATGGCCGCCTCCAGGGCCTCGGTGGCGCCGACGCTGAAGGCCGTGGCGGCAAGCCCCTTGCCCTCCGAGAGCTCCGAGGCCACCGAGGCCGCGGCCCCCCTCCTGGACCTTAGCACGGTCCTCCTCGTGCTCCTGGCCAGCCTGAGGCCGAAGTACAGCAGGAGGGTAGCCGAGAACAGGCGGAGTAGGTCACGGGCACGTCCTCTATGACCTTTCCTGCAACGAAGGTTGGCACCAGCACCAGGGCCTCGCCGGCGACCATGGCGCCGAATGACGCTAGCACGTTCCTGAGCTCGGCGTACACCGCAACCCCGACCGCCGCGGCCTCGGAGAGCTCAAGCAGGGTTATGCCGAGGGCCGCCAGGGCCACTCCAGGGTCTATCAACCCCTACCCCAGGCGCTCAAGGCTCAAGTCTTTTTAAGCGTTAGCCAGCCTCCCATCAAACTCTATCCTGAGGCCCCTCAGCGCCTTCATAACTGAGTCCCTGTAGGCCTCGACCCTCTCCCTGGGCACCCTGGCCTCCGCCTGCTTAAGCACCAGGTCCTCAACCACGGCGTACTTCTTGTAGGTCTCGTTCAGCCTCCTCCAGTCTATGCCCTTCAGGGCCTGCTCCACCTCGGGGTCCCTCTTTATTATGCCTGCCAGCATGAGGACCGATATTATGGGGTAGCCCACGTAGCCCCTCAGCTTAGTGCCGTTGTCGTCGCTGTAGGCCCTGAAGTGGTCCCCCTCCTTAACCACCTTGACGTGGTACTTCCTGTCGCCCTCGCTGCTGGTCACCACGGCCTCAAGTACGTCGGGGCCCACCGTGCTGAGCATCTGCACCCTGCCGTCCGCTATGGCCCCGGCGGCCTCGAGCACCTTTATCCTAGGGGGCTGCCTGAGCGTCCCTGTCACCTATAAATACGTGGGCCCGGAAGCTATTAACCAGGAACGCCCTTGACCGAGGTCTGGGAGCTCCCGGGCTCAAGGTTTGACTCCTCCCCAAGGTCCATAGCTGTCATACCCATAGGCTCCGTGGAGAGGCACGGCGACCACCTGCCCCTTGGCACCGACGCCATAGAGGCCGCCTGGGTCGCCCAGAGGGTAGCAGATGCCCTGGGCGCCGACCTCTTCCCAACCATATGGTACGGCGTGTCGCCTGCCCTGGCCAGGTTCCCGGGGACTATAAACGTGGAGACAGACGCCTTCATTGCATACGTGAGGAGCGTCCTGAAGGAGATAGCCAGGAACGGCTACAGGCTCATAGTGATAATAAACGGGCACGGGGGCAACACGACGGCCATAAGGGTGGCGATGAAGGACGCGGCCTACAGCAGCGGGGCCACCTTCGTGATGTTCGACTGGTGGAGGGACGCAGGCAGGGAGGCGCTTAGGCAGCTGTTCACGAGCCCGGGCCACGCAGGCGAGGACGAGACCAGCGCCATGCTCTACATAGACGGGGCCCACGTAGACATGTCGGCCGCCAGGGCCTACCCAAGCGGCTGGAGCCCCGGCAGCGAGGGGGAGGCGGGGGACCTGAAGTCCATGAGGAACTTAATGATATACGTCCAGGGGGTGGCCGTGGAGTCCCAGGCGGTTGACCAGGCGCTCTACCCCTACGCAGTCCTCGGCGACCCCACCAAGGCCTCGGCTGACAGGGGGGAGAGGTGGCTTGAGGCGGTGGTCAGCGAGATAGTTGAAAGGGTCAGGGGGCTTGCGGGCACCCTTGGTGTGCTTCCTCCCCGCCCTTAAACATGCCGGTGATCACGTAGGCGGCGGCAACGGCAAGGAAGGCAAGGGCCAGCTCCATTATGGTCACCGGGTTTATCTGCTGCTGGGTTATCGAGCTCGCCACCATCTCCCTAACTATAACTATCATGGCCACCTCCACTATGCTCCTTATTGATATGTAGCCCTCCCTCACGCTTATGACTATGGTCCTCATGAGGTCGGCCGCCAGGAGCATAATAATTACGAGGTCCACCATGCTGAGTATTGTCACGTGGGCCGCGGCCGCGTTGCCAGAGGAGAGCTGGGCCGAGGCCGTCTCCACCTCCACCAGGAGGTTCCAGAGCGAGAGGACCATGACCACTATTATCGCCAGGGCTATGAGGAGCTCCACCGCCAGCAGGAGCAGCCTTGAGGTCCTTCCAAGGCTCGCTGACAATAAATTTCCCTGTGGGTCATAGGAGGACTGCAAATTAAAGGGTCACGGGTCCTTCATTATCTCCTGCAGCTTCCTCCTGGCCTCCTCCAGGGCCATGGGGTCGCTGGGCTTCGTAGTCTTGGGGTCGAACGGGTACTGGCTCATAACTAGCTTCACCTCGCCGTTCTCAAGCTGGGCGAAGAGCTGGGGGAGCCAGGCCATGCCAAGGTCGTCCTTGTCGCCGTAGGATATGGCGTAGACGTAGTCCTCCTTCTTGACCTCCAGCTCTACGTTGAGCTCCTTGGCCAGCTGCTGGGCCAGGTTCATCCAGTTCTTGTGCAGGGGGTGGAAGTCCTCCGTGTCGAGCACAAGCTTAACTACCTTGCCCAAGGCCTCTCTCCCGCCCCTCAGGGTGTCCGAGGGATTTTAAGCGTAGAGGTAAAGGCGTGGCCCAAGGCTTGGGTCCTTCCAGTAGAAACCATTTATTAGTGGTGTGCACGGAACCCTGGGGTCAGGCTTGAAGGCCATGGTCTTCGACTCCCACGGAGGCCCTGAGGTGCTCCACGAGGCTGAGGTCCCCGACCCGAGGCCGGGCCCCGGCGAGGTCGTCGTCAGGGTCAGGTACACCTCGCTCAACAGGATAGACGCGCTGGTCCGCAGGGGCTACCCCGGCATAAAGGTGAAGCTGCCCCACATACTCGGCTCCGACGTCTCGGGCACGGTTGAGGAGGTCGGCGAGGGCGTTGACTTCCTGAGGGAGGGGCAGCAGGTGATAGTGGCCCCGGTTCACGGCTGTGGCCACTGCGAGTACTGCCTCACCGGCAGGGAGAACATGTGCAGGCTCTGGTCAATGCTCGGCTTCCAGGAGGACGGCTCGTACGCGGAGCTTGTCAAGGTTCCGGCCAGGACTGCGATACCCGCCGAGGGGGACCCGGAGGAGCTTGGCGCCCTGCCTCTCTCCCTGTTGGTAGCCTACAGGTCGCTGGTGAGCGTGGCCAACGTCTCCAGGGGGCAGTACGTGCTCATATGGGGCGCGACCGGGGGCGTGGGCACGCTGGCTATACAGGTGGCCAAGGCCTTCGGGGCCAGGGTGATAGCGACCACCAGGAGCGAGGGGAAGGCTAAGGTGCTCAGGGAGGCGGGAGCCGACCTCATAGTTAACACGGGCGAGGAGGACGCCGTCTCAAGGGTCATGGAGTTCACGGACGGCCACGGGGCTGACGTGGTGATAGACTACGTCGTGGGCACCACCCTGGACAGGAGCCTCGAGGCCCTGGCCACCGGGGGCACCATAGTTGTCTTCGGCTACCTCGGGGGGCCAGTGAAGGAGATAAACTGGAACAGGTTCTACCTGAAGCACGCGAGGATAGTCGGCACCCACACGGGGAGCCCGTGGGAGATGGCTAGGGCGTACCAGCTCTACGCCCAGGGCCTCGTGAGGCCAATAATAACCAGGAGGCTGGGCCTCTCGCAGGCGGCCGAGGCCCACAGGCTGATGGAGGAGGGCTCCCTGGCGGGCAAGCTTACCATGAAGGTCGACCTAGGCTAGTACCTTGACCATGAGTATGCCGTCCTCGTCGCCGTAGTACCTCGGGAGCCTCCTCGCGGGCCTGTAGCCGAACTTGAGGTAGAGGTTTATGGCAGGGTAGTTGGTCTCCCTGACCTCAAGCCTTACGGCCACAGCTCCCTCGCCCTTCAGCACCCCCTCGGCCTCGGCCAGGAGGGCAGACGCTATCCCCCTCCTCCTGAAGGCCGGCCTCACGGCCAGCGAGGCCAGGTGCCCGACCCCCCTGCCCTCCAGGTAGCCCAGGGCGTAGCCCGCGACCTCGCCGTCCTCCTCGGCAACTATCATGAAGGAGCCCCTGAGGGAGAGGAGGTACTCAAAAGTCTCAGGCGTGTACCTCTGCCTCGGAGGGAAGCTCTCCTCCTCGACCTTCAATATGGCTTCGATGTCCTCTGGCCTGTAGGGCCTCAGCCTGGCCAAGTTACCCCACGCCGCCCTGCTATGCAGGGTTAAAGGCCTTGAGGCTTGGCACATAAGTGCGCCTTGAAGTTAGGGGAGGCGCGGCCAAGGGCGCTCCTGAGGCCTTCCCTCAGGCCGAGCCATGTTACGCGCTAAAAATGCGCGTGCAAAAGATTCCATAAAAGCTGGCTATAACGTGCAGCCGGCCCTCGCTAAGCGTTAATAGCCGCCCAAGGACTGTTGGCGTGGGCGGCGCCTTGGGCGTCGTGGCCGTTGACGTGGGAGGCACCTTCACGGACGTGATATACGTTGACAGCTCAGGCTCCATGAGGCTCTCCAAGGTGCCGACTACCCCCAGGAGGCCCGAGGAGGGGGTCATCAGCGGCGTCCGCTCGGTCTCGCCCTCAGGGGCCTTTGAGGTGCTGCACGCCACCACGATAGCGACCAACGCCCTCCTCGGCCAGGTGGGGCTCGAGCTCCCGAGGACGGCGCTGCTGACCACGAGGGGCTTCAGGGACGTAATAGAGATAGGGAGGCAGGCGAGGCCTAGGCTCTACGACCTCTTCTTCACAAAGCCGAGGCCCCTGGTGCCGAGGGAGCTCAGGTTTGAGGTTGACGAGAGGACCCTCAGCGACGGCACCGTAATCAGGGAGGTCAGCGAGGCCGAGCTGGACGAGGTGGCCTCGAGGATGGAGTCCATGGGCGTCGAGGCGGTGGCCATAAGCTTCATCAACAGCTACGCCAACCCCTCCAACGAGGCCAGGGCCAGGGACCTCCTGTCAAGGAGGTTCGAGTACGTCACGGCCTCCCACGAGGTCGCCATGGAGCCCAGGGAGTACGAGAGGACCTCGACAGCGGTGGTCAACGCGGCACTGAGGCCCATAGTCTCAAGGTACCTCTCCTCGCTGCGGTCGTCGCTGAGCTCCATGGGCGCCTCGTCGCTGTCGGTCATGTCAAGCGCCGGGGGCCTGGTGGACGTCGATGAGGCCGCCCTGAGGCCCGTGCAGCTGATAGAGTCTGGCCCCGCGGCCGGTGCCATAGCGGCCTCGTGGCTCGCCAGGGAGCTTATGGTGGACAGCGCCATAGGCTTCGACATGGGAGGCACCACGGCCAAGGCGAGCTCCATAGTGAACGGCGAGGTCCAGGTAACTTCTGAGTACGAGGTCGGCGGGGAGGTGCACCACGGCAGGGTTGTCAAGGGCTCGGGCTACCCGGTCAGGTTCCCCTTCGTTGACCTGGCCGAGGTCTCGGCCGGGGGAGGGACCATAATATGGAGGGACGAGGCCGGTGCCCTGAGGGTTGGCCCGCTGAGCGCGGGGGCCGACCCGGGGCCGGCGTCATATGGGAGGGGAGGCTCGCAGCCCACCATAACTGACGCCAACCTCGTGCTCGGCAGGCTCGGCACCTCCCTTGCGGGGGGCGCCGTGGAGCTCAGGCCTGAGCTCGCGGTCCAGGCGCTCTCAAGGCTTGGGGACCCCGAGGACGTGGCCCAGGAGGCCCTGGAGCTGGCCATAGTTGAGATGGCAAGGGCCGTGAGGCTGGTCACCGTTGAGAGGGGCCTGGACCCCTCAGGCATGACATTAATTGCCTTCGGCGGGGCCGGCCCCCAGGTGGCGGCGGAGCTCGCGGAGGAGATTGGGGTCAGCAGGGTCCTCGTGCCCCCTGACCCGGGCCTCTTCTCGGCGCTGGGCCTCCTGGTGGCGGACTCTAAGTACGAGGCCAGGCTCCCGTTCCCCAGGGACCTGGGGGCCGCCTTCGAGAGCCTCGAGGCCTCCCTGGCCAGGAGGCTTGGCAGGGTGGACCACTTTGTCAGGCTCCTTGACGTGAGGTACAGCGGCCAGGGCTGGGAGCTCACCATAAGGGCCCCGGCGGACCTCTCGCCCTCCTCCGTGAAGGAGGAGTTCGACAGGGCCCACGAGGCGGCCTACGGCTTCACCCTCGACAGGCCGGTGGAGGTGGTGGCCGCCAGGGTCTTCGCTGTGATCCTGAGGCCGAAGCCCAGGCTCAGGGGGCCGCCGAGGGAGGGGGAGCCGAGGCCAATGGCCCAGAGGAGGGCATGGATTGGCGGCGGCTGGGACGAGGTCCCCATATACAGGAGGGAGTCGCTCCCCCAGGGCTTCAGGCTCAGGGGGCCAGCGGTGGTGGAGGAGTACAGCTCCACCACGGCTGTGCCCAGGGGGTGGACGCTCGAGGTCGGCCCCATGGGCGTCCTGGAGCTGAGGCGGTGACCCATGGTAAGCTGGGAGGTAATCCACAGGGCAACGGTGTTCATAGCGGAGGAGATGGGGGTAGCCCTGAGGAGGTCCGCCCTGTCGCCCAACATAAGGGAGAGGGCAGACCACAGCTGCGCGGTTGTAGACAGCGACGGCAACATAGTGGCCCAGGCGGAGCACATACCTGTCCACCTGGGCTCCCTCAGGGTCGGCGTCAGGAACCTGCTAAGGGCCCTCGAGTCCGAGGGCGTGGAGCTCAGGGAGGGCGACGTCGTGGTCTCCAACGACCCCTACATAACTGGGACCCACCTCAACGACGTAACCGTGATATCGCCTGTCTACGTGAGCGGCAGGCTCGAGGGCTACGTGGTCAACAAGGCGCACCACGTCGACGTTGGAGGGCCGGCGTTCGGCAGCATAAACCCTGAGGCCAGGACCATATACGAGGAGGGCATCATAGTTCCCCCGGTAAAGGTCGTCGAGGGCGGCAGGCCGAGGGATGACCTGCTGAGGCTCTACCTCGCTAACGTGAAGTACCCAGAGGCCTCTGAGGGCGACCTGAGGGCTCAGCTGGCGGCCCTGAGGGTCGGGGCCTCGAGGGTCAGGGAGCTCATCGACAGGTACGGCAGGGAGGCCGTCAGGGAGGGCTGGGCCAGGTCGATAGAGTACGCCAGGGAGCTGGCGTCCTCGGAGATATCGTCGTGGCCCGAGGGAACTTACAGGGCCTCTGACGTGCTTGAGGTGGGCCCGGGCGAGGGGGACGTTGTCAACATAGCCGCTGAGGTGAGCGTCTCAAGGGGAAGGGTGAGGGCCTCCCTCAGGGCCCCAGGGCAGCTCCAGAGGCCAGTCAACGCGGTCCTCGGGGTGACCTACGCCGCCTCCTCCTTTGCTATAAGGTCCCTCATGAGGGCTGACGTGCCGGTCAACGAGGGGCTCTACTCTACCATAGAGGTGGAGGCGCCGGAGGGCTCGATGCTGAACGCCAGGCCCCCGGCCCCGGTGGCGGCCGGGAACCTTGAGGTCAGCCAGAGGGTAGTAGACGTTATACTCCTGGCCATGGCGGAGGCCCTGCCCGACAGGGTCCCTGCCGCCTCCTCGGGCACCATGATGAACGTCATGTTAGGCGGCGTCGACCCCAGGACCGGGAGGACGTGGGCCTACTACGAGACAATAGGCGGCGGCTCGGGCGCCAGGCCCAACGGCGACGGCGTCTCTGCCGTTCACAACAACATGACCAACACCATGAACACCCCCATAGAGGTTGCTGAGGCGTCGTACCCGCTGGTGTTCATGTCTTACAGGGTGAGGGAGGGCAGCGGGGGAGCCGGCAAATACAGGGGAGGAGACGGAATAGTGAGGTCCTTCAAGGTCACGGCCCCGGCGAGGCTCTCAATAATAGCGAGCAGGTTCAGGTCAAGGCCGTGGGGGCTCAGGGGAGGCCTGCCGGGCGCGCCGGCCAGGGTTACGATAGTGAGGGCCTCGGGCAGGGCTGAGGAGGTCGTGCCGTTCTCAACTGTTGACCTCGGCCCCGGGGACGAGGTGATCATTGAGACGCCGGGAGGGGGCGGCTACGGGAGCCCCTAGGCCTTAGGGGCCCGCCTGGGCCTCCTGGGCATAAACTGCAGTAGGGCCAGTGCGAGGGCAGCTATGGCCAGTGCGAGCCCGGCCACGGCAACTGCCGTGGCCCTGGCGAGCGACGAGGCCTGCGAGGACAGCCTGGAGCCCTGGGCGCTGACTGAGGAGGACAGCTGCGTGAGCTGGGAGTGCAGGGCCGTGTAGTTCCCGCTTATCCACGAGGACAGCCTTGAGGCCTCGACCCCCTGGTATGAAGCGAGCTGCGTAACGTTCTGCCTGAGCAACGTTATGTTAGTCTCAGCCCTTGACAGGGCCTCGCCCAGCGACGACACGTTAGACCAGAGCGCGTTGACCAGCTCAGCCTCAGCCGTGACGTTAGACCTCACCTGGGAGGCCAGCGACCTGAACTCGCTGACCACGTAGCCCGCCTGGCTGACAGCGGAGTTGGCCTCCTGCAGCATGGCCTTGGCGTAGGCCAGGGAGGCGTTAACTGCGTACCCCAGGGCTGTCACGTTGGCCCTCAGCCCCCTCAGGTACTGCCAAGCGGCGGTGAGGTTCTCCATGGCCTGGTAGAGCTGGCCCTGCAGCAGGCTGACGTTGAACCTGACGCCCGAGAGCTCGTAGCTCAGGCTCCCCAGGTCTCCCAGGAGCTCCTCCCTCACGAGGCTCAGGTTGTTCATGGCCTGGGAGAGGTACTCGGCCATGAGCGACTGGAGGTAGCCCACGGCCTCCCTCACGTAGGCCGGGACCACCACGGTGACCCTGGACCCGGGGCCCTCGGCAAGGCCGCTCACGTTGGACCAGAGCAGGGTGAGGCTTGAGTTCACCAGGACGACGCGGCCGAGGCGGCTGTAGGCGAGGGTCACGTTGGAGTCCACTATCACCAGGTCGCCGTAGGAGCTGGAGTAGAGGATAGTTACGTTGCTGTCAACTATGTAGTCAGTTCCAGCGAACACGTCGTTGTACAGGGCGCCGCTGAAGGTCAGGTTCACGTCCTCAAAGTAGGAGTCCGTTGGGTAGAACTGGCCGGCCGCCAAGGTCCTGTTGAAGTAGTAGTACACTGGCATCTCGATTACCTGAGTCTCCAATGGGGCCAGCTGCGAGTACACGCCCTGGCCGTAGACCTCGATGTCCCAGGCCTGGGGCTGCCTTGCGCTGACTCCCTCAAGGCTCCCGTTGCTCCAGGGCAGCGTTATAGTGGCCTCCCACAGGCCCAGGGTGGAGTTGAACTGCATGGGGAGTGACGCCGACGGGCCCCCGCTGGCAGGCCTCACTGAGAGCGTGAAGTAGCCCAGCCTCACCGGGGTCCCGTTGGGGTAGGTCACGTTTGCGTACACCGTGATGGGCTGCCCCATCATTGAGTAAGCCGGCGCCGTTATGGTTGCCCTGAGCGGCGGGGACACGTAGACGTAGCCATACGCTACCCCCTCCACGGGCCCCAGCTCGGCGGAGCTGTAGTTGGTCTCAACTATGACGGCGTAGTAGCCCTGGCCCACGTAGCTGGGCAGCCTCACGCAGCCCCAGTACTCCCCAAGGGTTGTGTTGTAGTAGACGTAGGCCTGGTAGAAGGTGGAGACCAGGCCGCTGCTGTTGGACGCCAGGTAAACGGTTACGTTGCTCCCGTGCTCAAGCATTGCCGAGGTCTCAGGCCCGGCCTCGGCCGGGGCCGCCAGGGACACTGTGAAGTAGAGGCAGCTCCCGGGCGAAGGAGAGTACCCCCAGGCGGCCTCAGGCGAGTAGCTCACGGCCACCAGGGGTCCCGAGGCCAGGGGGATGGCTGCGAAGGCCGGCGGCTGGGCCTCAACAATGTAATAGCCTGGCGGCCTAACTTCAATGGGCGTCCCCGAGGTCACCTCCTCGAGCGCGTAGGTGTTGTTTTCATAGCAGTAGTAGAGGACTTCAAACAGCGTCGGCACATTGACTGGGGTCCCGTTGAGCTCGACCACCTCATAACTCATGCCCAGCGGGCCCACGTGGGGCCCCGGGCTCAGGTTGAGGTCATCCACGAAGTAGCCGATGAAGGCCTCGTACTCGTAGATCCCCCAGGTGCCGTTGTACCTGGCCTCAACCGCTATCATTGCAGGCCCTGAGGCGTTGGCCGGCACCGTGACAGAGGCCCTCCAGAGGCCTGCTGAGTAGCTCATCGGGACTACCTCTACGACGCCCTGCTGCGCGGTCTCTATGTAGAGGTTTACGAAGCCCGAGGAGACGGTCTCATTATAATAGGTCACGGAGGCGACCACGCTGAGCCTCTGGCCGGGCAGCAGCTCGGGCCCCTGGGGGCTCAGGCTGGCCGAGACCAGCAGCCTGGGCACGGTGCAGTTTATTGCCCTCAGGAGGGACTCGCCCGCGAGCCACCTGGCAAGCCTGCTCGCGTTTACAGCGCCAAGGCCGTTGAGCACGCTGTAGCCGCGACCAGCAAGCCACGGGAAGCTGTAGCCTGGGTAGGCCTGCTCAAAGGCCGACCTAGTGGACGCGTTGCACGGCGTCCCCCTGTACATGAGGTACAGCGTGGGCGCTATGAGGCCGAGCCCGTGGCCCACGTAGCCCTCAACGTCGGCCAGCTCGCCTGCCACAACAGCAGCGGCCAGCCCGTTGCCCCAGGCGGAGCCCCGGCCGGAGGAGGTGATAACGCTCAGCCCCGTGGCCGGGCTGGCGTCGGCCACGACGTCGGGCGAGCCCCTGCCGTAGGGGAAGCCCTGGGGAGGCTGCTGCCTCAGCAGGCCCTGCCACCACGGCATGGGCTCAACGGCGCTGACCCCGGCCTGGCTGCCCACGTCGCCCTCCGCGGACCAGGAAGACTGGGCCGTCAGGTTGCCTGAGACGAATGACGTAGAGCCCCCAACCGCGAGCACCCACGGGGACGAGGCCGGGTAGTAGAGGGAGCCCAGGGGCCCGTAGGGGTATATGCTCCCGTTGTCGCCGGTGGGCGCTACGAAGGTTATCCCCTCGGCTGCCCCAAGGGCGAAGTAGACGTCTGCCAGGTAGAAGTTGAAGAGGTAGAAGCCGTAGCCCAGGTAGTTAACAAGGCCCTCGGGGGCCCCGAAGGGGATCAGAACTATCGGCGTGCTGTTCAGCTGGTCAGCCTCCGCAGCCATAGCAGAGAGGGGGAGCCCCTGCCAGGCGGCATATATTACAATTGGAGAGCCCGGCGCCATGGAGTGCACCGCCTCGGCCAGGGCCTCGGCCTCAGCGGCCCACCCGGCGTAGAGCCCCAGGTTGGGGTCGTAGGGGCCTATGGGCACGTAGGACACGGGGGCCCCGGGCAGCCCATAGGCGGTATCGAAGGCCTCCAGCTCGTCGCCCAGCAGGGGGTCGCCGTAGTAAGTTACTATGCCGACCGGCACCCCGGAGCCGGTCATGTTGCCGACGCCATAAGCCTCCCTGAGCTCGCCAGGCCCGACTCCCTGAAGGCCTGAGGTCAGGCCAAGGGGCTGGAGGGTGAAGTTTGAGGCGTAGACGTAGCCCACGCCCGGCACATAGGAGGAGTAGACGAAGTACTCGCGGCCCATGTAGCTGAAGTACCTTGCCTGGCCTCCGAAGTCCTCCTCGAGCTGCCCCAGGCGGGCCTCGAAGAGTATCATGGAGCCCTCCAGGACGCCCAGCACCCTGAAGCCCATGCCCTGCAGCAGGGAGGCGTTGCCGCTCACCTGGGAGGGAGGGGGAAGCACCTGGGAGAGCAGGGTGGAGTTCATCAGGTGTCCGTACAGTGGGTTACCGGGCGCGGCCGAGGCCTCGGCGTAGAGGAACGCCAGGTTTAGGTTCCTGAGGGGCACGTAGAGCACGGCCACAGTCGCGGGCCCCTGGGACGAGGCCACGGGCAGAGAGGGAACCGCCGAGATTATAATGAGGGCTACGATGGCCAGGACCAGCCCCTTGGCCAAATTCATGGGCTGCACCGAATTTTATGACAAGGGGCAAATGTAATAAGGGTTAGCCTCCTTTCCTTTAGCCCGCCAAGGCTAGGGCTTGGCCCACTTTAATACCGTTTAGGCCGCACGTGCATACACAATAAAATACTTTTAACCACTCCATGTTAACGCCGGGAGACAGAAAGGGGCTTCCTTTGGACGCGGCCGTGGAGCTGACCTCCTCCCCGCCCTAAAGGGCGAGGGTTCCCTTAGAGCGGATCATAGGTTTGTGGTTTACCGCCTTCATCTT
>NZ_JBMFJI010000017.1:0-22090 GCF_049973875.1 Acidilobus sp. | reverse complement strand
GGTGTCACCCCTGCCGAGCTGCCGCCCCACCTTATTTTGTTGTCGTCAGCGCTGTCAACTATGGCTGGGGATATCAGGACTCTCCCTAAGCCGAGGGCGCCCTCCTTTACCTTTATGTCGTCTACGACCTCCACCCTCGCGGGCCTGGACTCGCCCCCGAAGGCTCCGATGTAGTTGTTGAGCTCTGAGGCCTTGTCGTCGTAAACTTCCACCAGTATGCCGTATCTGGTCAGGCTCCCGCCGAGCATGTCCCTGGCTATGACGCCGAGGTCCACGTCCTTCTCCATGTATATGTAGCCCTCCTTGGTAGCCTTGACGCCCTTGTCCAGCGCTATGCCTATCTTCTTTAAGTAGTGCCTGTCCTCTATCCCGAACAGCCTCAGGCGCTGCCCCTTCCCGGCCTGCGACCCGTCGGAGCCCTTAACTGAGCACAGCATGGCCCTGCCCTTCTTGGTGAACGAGTAGGCGCAGAGGTAGGACTCCCCGCTGCCCTCGGCGTAGAACATCGGGCCCCTGAAGTGGGGCGCGTCGTCGCCGAGGCCATTGACTATGTAGGCCAGCTTAAGGAAGCCGTAGATGGTCGACGGCAGCGGCATGGCCTCGAAGTAGCCCTGGTACATGCTGCCGCTCAGGAGGACGGAGCTGAGGCCTCCCCACCTGAAGACCGCGGGCGCCAGGGGCCTTATGAGCAGGTAAGTCATACCGCATCACCTCAGGTGATTCACCGCGAGCGCCACGTTATACAGCCTGTCCCCCTTGCAGGCGAAGCTGTCATTCTTCGTGGACTCGCACGAGGGCACCGAGGCCAGCCGAGCCACGTAGTCCTTCACGGCGCTTATGTCAGACTTGCCGGCCTTGTTCCTCTCAGCCACCTCCAGCGCCAGCGCCCTGTAGGCCTCCTTAGCTGGGCCGTTGTTAACGGCGAGCTCCATGTAGTTCCTGATGCTGAAGTAGTCGTAGATGAAGCTAGTGCTGACCCTCTTGCTGCTAATCGCGTTATATATGTCCCTCACGGCATTAAGGGGCTGCAGGTCCAGCTCGCCCTTGTCACTGAGCTTAAGCGTCGACACGAGCCACTGCAGGCTGCTCGCAACCCCCCTGCCGGAGTAGATGAAGAGCACGTCCTTGTCTTTGACGTGGTCCTTCTCCTCGAGCATCTCGCTGGCCGTGTTGAAGGACATCGGCAGCGGGTCCTTGTAGTGCGCCAGTAAGACCACGTAGCTCCTGCCGTAGTTGGCCATGGCATCCACCGGCATGCAGTTATTCCCTCCGCCCAGGCACTTGAAGCCCTTTATGGAGTTTTCTGAGAAGCCCCAGTAGGTCTTCCTCGTGCTCTCAACAACGTCGAGCGGCACCAACCTGCCGTTAAACCTGATCGGTGAGAAGGCGAGAAGGTCGTCACCTCCTACGTAGACGGCGCTGGCCTCAGCCTCATTGAGCGCCTTTATGTCTAGCGCTGCCTGCGCCGTCAGGGCCCTTGAGAGTGTATAGGCGTAGGCTGGCGTTATAGGTATCATATAGTTGCTTACTGCAAGGTCCCCGCCTCCTGAGGCGCTATACGTGCAGGGCGGCTCGCGCTTCAGAGTCTCCTCCACCCCCTCGATGAGCTTCTTATAATCTTCGTCGCTGTTGGCCAGAGCCTCCCTGACGTCTGTTATACTCTTGACCTCATATGACAGTACGTCCAACAACTCCTTGTCCGAGTCTGGCATCGGGATAGTCACCGCAGCCCTTATGTACCCCTCAAGCGAGGTACATTTGCCGTCGCTGTTCCGGAGGAGCCCTCTCCAGTAGCCCTTCCCCATGAAGTCCCCGTCGGCCTTAATTATTGCAAAGTAGGTGTCCCCATGCTTCTTTATGAAGTCCTTGAGCGCCTTCTCGTCCTTTATGTTATTACCGGCCCTGTCCTTAACGAGATTATACACCGTGTCGCAGGCTTCGCTGGAGCCGCCATAACACTTCTCGTAGAGCTCCGCCAGGTAGGGGCCCTTGATGTTCTTATCCCCGATGTAGGGCCTGAGGAGTCTGTCCAGGTCCTTCATGGCTATCTCAGACGTCGATGGGAACTCGCGCCTGCCCGTGCCCTCAGGCAGAAGCCCTGCGGCTTTGAGGACGTTGGTGACGACGTCGCCGTTGTTGAGGGACCTCTTCAAGGCGCAGTACGGGCACAGCTTGTCCTCCTCTTCCTCCCCTTTTTTCACGTCCCTGAGCTTCCTGAACCCGGCCCCCGTCAGCTGCGAGACGTAGCTCACGACCGCTGGGAGCAGGCCGCACATGGTGCACAGCTGGTAGTCCCCTGAGCTGGTCACGGTAGCTACGGCATCTGCTAGGCCTACCCCATACGTGTACTTAACCTTTATCTTAGACTCCTCGCTGTTAACGCGGCTTAGAAGGTACTCGAAGAACAGCGAGTACTCTACGGACACCCATCCGCTGCAGCTGAGCTTCTCCTTAACAAGTCCCTTGATGGCGTTGTAGTACTTGCCAAAAGCCTCCTTCAAGTCCACGGCAACTATCCTTGGTCTCACAGGTGGCGTCTTCTTTGCCCTCTCCAGGTAGTCTCTGAGGTCGCCATTCAGGAGGCCCTCAATGCCGGCGTCCTTAAACGCCTCCGAGGCTACCAGATTCCAGGCTTTATTGAAATTATCCTGCAGCTCTTTTTTAACATCGTCGGGAGGCTCCGGAAGCAGCAAAACGACCTTGTCGCCCATCATTGAAGTCATGGGACCGTCGTCCTGAAGCCCCGCATACTTCTTCCCGAGCTCAATAATCATTTCCTTCAGGTCACGATCCTTGACCTTGTTGGCAAGCCACGATATGAAGAAGTGGTTGAGGCTGAGCTCAGGCCTGAGGACCACGTCAGGGCCGTATCTCTCCACGAAGGGCTCAACTGACTTCCACAGCAGGAGCGATGTGAGCCAGCTTGAGGCCCAGAGGTCGCTCGTCTTCCTGCTGAACGATATGAACTCCTGGATCGAGGGGAAGTCTATCATCGCCACGGAGCCGTAGAACTCGGGCACATTATTGTTGCACCTCAGTATGTTAAGCATGGCAGCCGTGGCGGTGGCGTGGTCGAATATAGTATGAGTTGGGGCCCTCGTGTCGGCCACCGGAACTGCGCAGGGCTCGCCCGGTGTGCAGGGGAAGTGCTCATACCACAGGAGCGGGGCTAGGTAGTAGGCCACGTGATACCTCAGGTTCTTCTCGGCCTTTTTGACTAGGCTTGAGAGCTTCTCAGCATAATTTCTGACGGAGTCCTTATCTATGAAGTTCCGTACGTCGACTTTATACCACGGCGCGAAGAGGTTCTTCTTGATTTCGACCGGAACCGTCACGTTCCTGTCCTTCAGTAGTAACGATAGCAACGATGCTACCCACCTGTCGAAGGAAGACACCAGTCGGTCCGCCATGCTCACTTCTATCGGCGGGAAGTTGCCCTGGACGGGGACGCCCATCATTGAGAGCAGCTCCTTGGAGTCATCCTCGTGGCCGCCCTTGTCGCTGAGCAGCGGGGTGGAAGGGCTCTTGGAGACTACCCAAGCCTTCCACGGCGGGTCGTGGAAGTATGCCATGAGCTTCAGATCCAACAGGTCACCTGCCTGCACCGCTCTTCACCTCCCCAAGCTCCACCTGAAGGTCAAGCTCCCCATACCCCTTCGTGGCCCTCCTGCCCCACCCGGACATGGAGGAGTAAAAGAGCGCCTGAAGGAGGAGCTTGAAAGAGTCCTGGCCGCAGGACTCAAGCTCCCCTCTCCTAAAAACAACAAAGCCTTCAAAGGTGACGCCCGAGTTGACGGCCACAAACTTAACCGGGACGGGGTTGGCGTTATACTCGTCGAACGGCCTCCTCCGGGGGCTGTAGTGCGGGTTTATTATGTCATATGCGAGCAGCCCTCCCTGCGAGGCCACCGGGTAGAAGTCTGTGAACGTCGCCTTGCCCTCGGCCTCCCTGCTGCCGAAGACGCAGTCCACCATTTTATCATCGCCCGAGACCTCAAGGAAGGCGTCCCTCACAACGCCCTTCGCCTGTGACCCCGGTATGTAGGGGACTTCAAGTATGAGGTCCCAGGCCAGCGGGACCTCGGTTATGAAGTAGATGGGGCTCCACCCGCCCATGAACTTCCTCCTGGTGGTGAGCTTCAGCGAGATGAAGTCCATGCCGGAGCTGATGAGCGATTGCCTGACCTCGTTTACGTACCCCCTCACGCGGGACAGGTCCCAGGTGGACTTCATGAGGTCCTGGAGGGACCTCGACTTGGCGTCCTCCCTGGGGCTGCCCTTAAGCATCTCCTGCTGGTACCTCATGAGTGCGCCGAGCAGCCTGTTACCTACCTGCGAGGTCACAGCCATGGGGGTCACCTCGTCGTCACATGTTGGGCCCGACACCTCCTCTCAGCCGCCTTAGCCACGGCATCTACGATTTCGCTGATGACGTTTTTGAGGTCCTCCTCATCTTTGATCAGGTCGCTCACCCTAGTCACTTCCCCTGAGCCGCCGCGGTGCTCCAGCATGTTGTAGATCCGCGCGTGGTCCTTAAGGGAAAGGAACGGCAGGAGGTACAGCCTGTAGCCATTGTTAACCCTTACGGGCGACGCCACGAGCATGGACTGCCTGCGTCCTGCCTCCTCTGACTCCTCGCCGACCAGGAAGTAGCCAGTGTTCTTTACCTGCCTCGGCAGCCCCAGGAGCCAGCTGTGGACCTCCGCGCTGGGGATCCGCGCGCCCCGTCCTGCCATGACCCACCTTAGGTTGGCCTTAAGGAAGGCTTCCTGAAGCGCTCTCAGCGCCTCATAGCTGTCCCTGGCCGTGCAGTTGGGGATCGCCCTGATCACGTCAGGGCCTTTGCCATCGACAAGTGGGGCAAGGGGTACCGCTGACTTCTCCCACGAGTTCACGGAGCCACAGCCAGTGACCTCCTTAAACTTGTCGTAGTACAGCCTGAACGACTCCGTTACCTTGCTGTCCCTTATGTACGTGCAGAGCTCCCTGATGAACTGGGAGCCTGCGGCTGGGCACTCCGAGGGGGTGAACCTGCCGAAGCCCCTGTTCGCGCCCCTGCCCACGCCCAGGAAGGCCAGGGTTATCAGGGACCCTCCAACCACCAGGTCATCATACTTGGGATCCTCGTCAGCCCGCGTCCTGTATATGCTGAGCTCCAGGCCCCTGAGGTTCAAGGGTAACAGGTCCTCCTCTGAAAGCCCGAGGTTGCCCCTTGACCGCATCGTCAGCCTTACCCTGGGGAGCCGCCGGAGCTGCCCAAGCAGCCCCTCGCCTGGCCCGAGCGTGTTTGCTCTAAAGACGTACTTCGAGGCACTTCCGGTGGAGCCAAGGAAGCTGCCTACGAACCTCTCGGCCTCGGAGTAGTCGCTGAGGTCCCTCGCGCAGAACCTGTTATAAACTGTCCTGAGAAACCACCTGAGCCTCCCATTGATTTCGTCCTCATCCACGTTCTGCGACGTTTTGACGCTGTAGTCGCCTCCCCACCAGGGCGTCGTGGGGGTCAGCCTGAGCCTCGCCACCAGCCTCCTCTTCTCAAACAGATCAAGCGCCTCCGACCTGGCCTCCTTAACAAGGGACTCGTCGAAGCTCACAGGGGCATCGCCTCCAGCACCTTCTTGACCTCCAGGAGGTACTCTGAGAGCAGCCTCTCCTTCGCCAGCGTGAGCTCCTTTGAGGCTATCCCCAGCAGCGACTTGTAAATGTCCTCCTCAGCGCCGCCGACGCTCACGCTCTCGCCCACCTTGTTGAGCGCGTAGAGGACTATTGCAACGTAGCCGGCGTACCCGGCGCCCTCGCTTCTCTCCAGCTCTTCACAGAGCTCCGCCTTGACCCTCCCATCGAGCCCTGCCTTGCCCGTCAGGTAGCTGTAGATGCCGCTCACGGCGGAAAACCTCTCTATCTTAGACAGGTAGAACGTGAAGGCCGGCTGGAAGCCCAGGCCCACCATGAGAGACGGGAAGTCCACGGCCCTCCTGACTATGCCGGGCTTTGACTTCGAGTCCCCGCCGCCCTGGCAGCCGGCGGCCACCAGCTTGGTGCCGACGTCGGCCGCGAAGCTCACGAAGTCGCTCAATGCGGCCCACCCCGGGCGCCGGCTGGGTTAACTGTGAGCAGCTTCACGAGCCCTTTGCCAACGGTCTCCTTGCCCCCTATGAAGAGCGAGGCGTTGTTAAGCCTGTCGTTGAGCTCCTTCATCACGTCTATGCCCTTGCACTCGTCGTTGTTCCTCATGGAGTCCAGCAGCGCGCCAATCATAACCGTGCCCTGGGGCACGTACTCCTCCGTCCACAGGGCCCCCTCCTTGACGGTCTTCGTCTTATCATCAAGGGCGTTCCTGGTAACCCTTACCAGCGACGACTCTATAACCTGCAGCCCCACGTCATCGTCAAAGACGTAGGCCCTGTCCCTTAGCAGGTACCCCAGCGACCTTGTGCTGACGCCGCCGAGGACCTCGCTCACGTTTACTGTGTAGGCGTAAGGGACCTCCCTCAGCCCCACGGTCACGGCGCCGCCGGCGCCTGAGGTTTTAGGGGGGCTGGCTCCTACGGTTAACAGGATGTCGTAAGCCCTGCTGAGGAGGTACTTCGTGGTCACGTATATGTAGCCCTCGGAGAGGCTCGGGGCCGGGTAGAGGAACGGCACTAGGTCAGTGGGCACGAGCTTTCCCATGAACTTCGCCCCGCTCTCGTCTATGTCCGGCCCGAAGGCGCACCTAACGAGCTTAACGAGCTCATCGTTCTTACTGTTACCTCCCCCGTCGCCCTTGTTGTTGGACTTGCCGTCTGGCGGCGTCAGGTGAAACCTCAGGGCGCCCTTGAATGAGGAGCCCAGTATGACTGGGTAGCCCAGCGAGTCCCTCTGAAATGGCAGGTCAACGAAGCCCGGGGACCTGCCAGAGCCGACGTGGACGGGCGTCACAGCATACGCGAGGACCAATAACGCGCTGCCCACAGTCGCAGCACCACATCAATTGTGTGTCTGTGGTAATACAATATAAATCTACTCCATGTCGCGCCACGTTTTAGCCAAGCTGGTCCAGGCCGTTGTAAACGTCCTGCCGTCCTGCGCGGCTACAGCGTTCCCAACTGACTGGGCGGCTGACAGGTGCTGAGAACCCGCCTAGGCTCCTCCACCTCTCGTAGACCGACTTAACGGCATCGTAGCTGCCGTTCTCCATGAACTGCTTTGTGAGCACCAGCTATTGCCTTGACGTTGTTTCTCACGCTCTGGCCCAGGGAAGAGGAGGTGCACAGCCTCCAGAGGCTGCAAAGTGCGCCCGGCCGCCCGCGGCAGGGGCGAAGTTACACGTGGCCTGCGTCGGTCCCGGAGTACGTGCTTAACGTGGTGTTCAGCCCGGTCAAGGGCTACTTGGCGGCCGTGGCCGACGGCTACAGATCCCTGGCGGCGTCTAGCAGGCTCGGCGACCTGATGAGGCTCGCCTTGGCCTTTGATGAAGCGTCCTCGGGAGAGGTATCAAGGTCAAGCCGTCATACATTGTGCTGGCGGCCGCCTCTGTCTACTTACGGAACCAGCTGATCGATGGCAAGGACGCGTTCTACGTGATAAAGCCCGTGGCCCAGTACGCCAACGCGCCGTCAGACGAGCTCTCAACCCTGGTTAAGGCGATCACGTGCTCTCGTGCGGCGGCGTGCGTGGATAAAATAGCGGAGCGCCGCGACCGCGAGAGCCTGCTGGCCATGGCCTTCTTAGTTCACGCGCTCTCTGAGGGGACAACAGACGACGTCATAAGGAGCCGTGCCCGTTCGCTATGAGGTACGACATTGTTTTCCTGATGCCGCAGACCAAGAAGGGAGTACGTGGAGGCCAGGGCCCCATCGAGGGCAGAGGAGCTTAGGGAGAAGGTGACAGAGATCATAGGCGAGCCGTGGAGGAGGCCCGCCGACGAGGTAAGGAAGGAGCTGGGGGAGGTGGGCCAGGGCCCGGAATCGTCAATGAAATTGAAAGGAAGGCGAGGGCTCAACCTCTATTCTGGGAGGAGAGCTTGGTGTAGAGGTTGTAAAGCCACGCTATGGTCTCGGCCCTCTTGAGCCCGACCTCTCTAAGGACTTTGTCGTCAGCCTTTCCGTTGAGGAGGGTTTCGGAGTTAACTTTAAGCTCCAGCTCCGTCAGGTCGTCCATGCCGAAGACCTTCCTCCTTATGCCAGACAACATAAAAGGCCTCGGGTCCCCGGAGGCCAGGCGCTTCAGCGCCCTCGCCAGATCAATAAAGATCACATTTAGCGGATAATTTAATATTATCATTCTCATAAGGTTTTCATCCGACGGGCCGTAGTATATTATCCTGACGCTGCCGCTGAAGGGATCTAAGCTGTTCGGGAAAGCGATCTTGAGGGCTGTCCAGAGAGCGCTTTCGACGTCGTCCGCTGTCGCTACTTGGCCTCTCCCCGAAATTATGTACTTGCCGTTAAAGTAATCTATTACTGTGAGCCGCGGCGGCCACTCCCTAGGGACCAAGATAATGTTGTTTTCCACTACAGCCGGTATCACGTTACAAATGTAGTAAACGAACCTTTCGGCGACGTCTTTAACTTCCTTCAAGTTCCTCAGGACCTCGTCCCTGCCGAAGTCAAACGGGTCAAGGTACCTCAGGAGGAACTTCATGTACTCATCGTGCTCAACGTCGGCGTTCTTCACCTCGCTGAGGAGCGACTCGCAGCTCAGCTCCCTGTCTCCCACCAGGACCTTCTCGCCCGCCCTGAGCTTCTTGAGGAGGCCCACCGGCTCGCTCTCCCAGACCTTTAACAGGCCCTGCGAGTAGCTGTAGTTTATGAGCGAGAGGCTCACGCCAAAGGACTTCCTGAGGACCGCCTGTATGAACGCCATGGCCATGTCAACGTAGGCCGAGTCCCTAGGCTCCAGGTCCACGGCGTACGCGTACGTGAAGAGCTCCTGGTTGGGCCTGCCATAGTAGTACGGGTCAAATATCTTTACGCCTATCTTAAATACGTGTATTACGCTGCCGTCCTCAAGCATCACCGGCGCCCTGTCCCTTGACTCCAGGAACCACGCAACGTAGCGGGGGACCACCCTGCCCCTGACGAAGCCCTCGCTGGTGAACGCCAGGTCCACAAGGATCTTTGACCACAGCTTGCCGCTGTAGTAATCTTTTACAAGGTCCTCCAGGTCGCAACTGCCCTTCCAATTAAGTTTTGAGCACATGCTGTAGTACCCCTCTATGGCGCGCTTCAAGAACAACGGCATGTAGAAGGACTTATCGCCGCAACTTATCTGCGAGTCCCTGCTCGTCCTGATGGCCTCCCTTAAGTCCCTAACTTTCACAGGGACCTCAAATATGACGCGACTTTTACTATCATACCAGACCACCAGCGAGTCCGTGCTGCTGTCGAAGGCGCCGGGCTGGAAGTAGTTTATGAAGTCGCTCCAGCTTGTGCCCTCATCAACGTCCTTGCACTGGGGAGCGCCTCCCTCCCACGTCACCAGGACCCTCTTTACCTTGCCGTGCTCTATGCTGTAGAAGCTTAGCTTACCCCTCAGCCGATCCTTCTCTTTATCTGTTAGCCCCAGCTCCTGTTCAAACGCGGGGTCCGTAGCAAGCCCGAAGACGACGTCGTTAAGTTTAAAGAAGTCGTTGTCCGGCACAAATATCAGCCTCTCGGGGCCGCGCGAGAGCCAAGTGTAGAGGTCGGCCAACACTATGAGGTCGTCCAGGGAGGTGGGCACTATTATGCTTTCTGTGTTCGCCATGTCCCGGCTTCTCCCCTTCCTTCCCTCCCTCTGTATGAAGTCCCTGACGTTGGCAAAGCGGGGCAGGCCCACGTGCACGACCCTGGCTATGTGGCCTATATCTATGCCCTGCAGGAGCGTCCTGACCGTGAAGGCTGCCCTTAGCTTGCCGGTCCTGAGCCCCTCCTCTATTTCAGCGCGGCGGTGCTTATCTGTAAGGTGGTTGTGCACGGGCACCTCAAAGCCCGCGTAATTGCTCACCTCCTTGGACAGGCTCGTGGCCTCCGCTATTGAGTTAGTGAATATCAACGTCGATCCGTGGCACTTGACTATGTCGGCCAGGACCCTCGGCACGTAACCTTTAAGGACGTCAAGCTGCGTCGAGATGGTGCTAATTAGCTCCCTGTTTGAAAGCGCCCTGAGCATAGCATTCTTGAGGCTGTTAAGGGCCTCAGGACCGGACGTGTCACAAGTAATTCCAAGCTTCGCGCAGATACCTGTAAAGCCCGGGGGCAACAGCACGTAGACATAATTGTCGGGCCTGTAGCCCTGCCCGGCTACAACGGTGGCTCCAAGGTACCTCTCCAGCTCCTTCGACTCCCCTATAGTTGCGCTCATTATAGCCAGCTGAGGGTTTAACTTAAACTTATCACTAAGAAGCTTAAGCATATGAATGAGGAGCCCAGCCCTCGAGTTTCCATATGAATCCAGCTCGTCAACAACTATCAGCTTTGAGCCCATCAGGAAGTCCCGGGGAGGGTACTGTCTACTAAACCTATGGTATACGGCTATGTGGAAGACCTCCGCGTTGGTGAGCAGAAGCCTGGCCTGCTTCACGTACCTTTTGACGTAGGAGGCCACGTCATTATCATACCTTATCACGTCACCCTTTATCACCTTAACCTTCCCGCGTTCCTCACAGGACACGCTAAGGCCCGCCTCCCTGGCGTACTCCGTGAACCTCCTGACCTGGTCCCCGGTCAGCGCCTTGGTAGGGTATATGAATATGGCCTTAAAGTGGGGGTCCCTGAGAGCAGAGCTCAGGGCGTAGCCTATCACCGGCTCCGTCTTGCCGCTGCCTGTCTCCGAGGCAAGTATAACGCTCCTACCCGCCATGAGCTCCTGCAGGGCCCTCTCCTGGTGCAGGTACATGGACCACCCGCATAATTTCAGGTTCCTCCTGCAGAGCTCGCCGAGCAGGGCGGAGAAGGGCTCTCCTCTCGGGGCGTCGTGGCCTGGCTCCTTAACTTTGATATAAGGTATGCCGTAGCGCCTCATAGCGGCCTCGACGCACTCGCTGTAACTCATGTAATCTCACCCCGAGCTCCTCCTGAGGCCTTCAGCGTACCTGTAGGCGTAACACCGCGCAGGGTTATTCTTACAAAAGTCGCTACTCTTCATGTTCACTATGTACTCCCTGTAGGCTAAGTACAGCAGGTCCTCAAGCCTCCTGGAGCCGTTCACATATTCATAAACTAAGTTGGTGAACCTTATGGCAAAGTCCCTCTCGCAGGTTTGCCCGCAGTTAATCGAAAGGGCCATGCTAGCCAGCTGCTCCAGGTAAGTGCTGCCGTTTGGCGTGAGCAGCTCCTTCCTTGAGAGAAGTCTAGAAAGGTCCACGCTGAAGCCCCCTTTTAGCTCAGTTGGCTTTTTGCCAAATGCGTCTGATACTACATAGATCTCAAGAATCAGGTTATCTACTGATACGTTGGCCTCAATAGCCTTGATGGCGAGCCATAACGACAGGGCCGTCTCGGGTTTGATGCCAGGGATCCTCTTCGTAATGAGATGATCTATGAGTGTCTGGAGCGCGCTCCTCACATTACTAAAGGCGTGAACGCCAACCCACTCTCTGTCGCTTACCTGCGCTGAGCCAAGCCGTGAGAGCACCCATCCAGCAACTGCTAGTATAACGTAGCCTGGGGGCACATTAATTATCTTCCTTGTGTGGGCATTCCCCAGCCTCCCGGGGAGCCTTGCATACTCGTAGAGGTCTGGCTTAAGAAATGAGATAGGGGTGAAGTCTCCTCTCGTGAAATGATTATCCTCTGGCACGTAGGAGTCCAGTACCTTCCACGCAGGATCTGCCTGGTTAAACCCGAGAACCTTTAGCACATTGCCGTAGGTTTTCTGGTCGTTACCATTCATGGGTATTACCTTAACCATGTTCTTAGCCCTGCTGCTTGCAACCTTCAGCACGTTCAGCAGGCTGTTCCTGTCCACTTCTATGAACGTCCCTCTGGTCGTTGGGACCTCCCTGTAGTTGCCCGCCTCTACCGCGACCTGCCTTATGAAGTTGTCACCAAAAATTCCATAAAGGGGAACCCTTACTACATCGCTACTCACAGGTCACTCACCTCCTTCCTCAGGATTTCAACAAACCTCCTCTTCTCCTCGGGGGCGCGGGAGGCGGAGTCAAGGTTATCCCCGACAATTATAGGGGCGAGGAACAGCACGTAGAGCTTTAAGTAGCCCTGGTTCACGTAAGAAGATATTCCCCTCATCATCCTGACATAATCGTCAGCAGTGTAATCTCTTACATCGTAGCTGTAGCCTAGCCCATTAAGAAGTTGCTTGCCATACCTGCTAAGTTTTAGCATATCAGGAGAAAAGCCCTGGGGAAGCCTCGAGAAGTTAAAGTCTGGGAGTCCCCTCAGAGCGTTCAAGTGATTGAGTTCTGCAAGAGCCAAGAGGACTCTTAGCTTCTCGTCTAAGTCAAGCCCGTAATAGAAGAATATGGCCGTTCCTATCTCGTGGTACTTGAAGGAAGGCTGTTTACCGTGAAGCGGGTTGCACTCATCGTCGAATTGTCCTTGGTAGTGCTCCCCAGCTTTGCCCACGTCATGAAGTTCTACTGCAACCCTAAGTATTCTCGCAGGATCTTCGATCTCTATGCCGTGGCGCCTAAGCCTCCTGGCAACTACAAGGGGGTAGGATCCCGCGAGCAGGGAAGCTACCATCTTATATGAAGACGCTGAGTGGTCAACTAGCGATTGGCCAGAGAAGGCGCAGGGCTTCTTCATAGCTTAAGCCCCACCTCCCCATCATAATCGCTTACTGCAACGCCATATATTCCATAAATTAAGAACTTTACCTCAAGGCAAGGGTTCTCGTAGCTGCAGTATCTAAGGAGCCCTTCAGGCTTGTCCTGCACGACGCCTGCGGCCGTAAAGTACTTCCCAGTCTTCCTGAGCTCTCCGCACGCTTCCTCCTCCGTTAACGGCACCACGTCGTAGGAACTGCCGTGATCCACCACGCCCGGCACCAGCGGAGTCTCACGCGTGAGGCCGCAGAGAGCCTCGTACAGCCTTTTCGCATGGCCTCCATGGGCCCAGGGACTTTCATCTATTATCGCGAGGTCGTGCAACAGATTCCAGCTAACCAGCCCCTCATAATTCCTAGTGCTTAGCTTCAGCAACTCCTCTGCATGCAGGGGCTCGCCGTCCTTCAAGGACCTATATACCATGTCGACCTCATCCTTGTCATAAACGGCGCCACTGAAGGGGAACACATGGAGCTCCCCGCGTCCCCCATATCTTGCAACCCTGCCGGCCCTCTGAATGATATTATGCGGAGGAGCCGCCTCAGTTATAACTACGTCAAAGCTGGTGTCGACGCCGGCCTCTACTACCTGCGTTGATATTACTAGCCTGGTGGACTTGCCATCAAGTATGCTCTCCGTCTTTCTCATCCTGTCGCTCCTGGTAAACTTGCTGTGAATAAGCACTGGCTGAAGCCCCCTTGACTTTAACTGTTGGTAGGCATCTACAGCATCCCTCCTCGTGTTAAACACCATTAGCACCCTCTTTCCCTCCCTGACAAGCTTCTCAGCGTCAGCTATGGGATCACCTATGAGCCTCACCATCACCTCCCTGTTATCGTCAAAGCTGGGGTCTTCTATTACAACGAAGTCCCTGATATTGGGAATCTCCCTGTATAGCAACTTCATTAAGGAGTCATCTATAGTTGCTGAGGCCACGACAACGGGCACCCCTGCCCCCGAGAGCGCCTTGAGGGCCGCAAGGGCCGCTGTGAGGGGCTTTCCCTCCTCTCCAAGGAGGTGAAACTCGTCAAATATTACTATAGAGCTATAGATCATGCCCCTTGGCAGCTCGTAGTGAGCCTTGAAGTTATTGAAGAGATTTTTCATCTCAACTGGAGGTATCTTGAACAGGTTTAGGGCAAACGTGTCCAGTGTGGTGACCGTGATCCTCTTTATGAAGAACGGGGAATCGTGGAAGTCCATGTCCTGAGCGGCCACAGCAACGCTGATGAGCCCCCTGTCTTTGTCAGACAGCAGCTTCCTGTAGAGGTCCTGCACTATTGACCTTAGCGGGAGAACGTGTATGACTCTTGCGTACAGGTCATTCCTGCTGTCAGCTAGGGCTTTGGCAAGCACCCTGGTCAACGTCGTCTTGCCGTAGCCCGTCGGCGCCTTTATAATGACGCTCTTACCATCTTCGAGAGCCTCGAGCGCCCTCATAATGCCGTTCCTCTCGGTGAGGCCATTAAGCTTAAGGAAGTCGTTATAGGCGTCGGTCAGGAAGCCCATTGGGCGACACCTCAGCTTAGCACTACGTATTCGTCACCTACCTGGTACGCAAGTTTAGCGTCGACTTCAACTTCGTTCCTGAGGAGCGGGAACCCAGGGTTAGGTATTGCGTACTTAACCCAACCTGCCCTCTTGCCCCACAGGTAGCCGTTGTAGTCCCAGAAGTCAACTATGATGACGCTCAACGGGCTGCTCAGAAGCTTAACGTCTGCGGGGAAGTAGTAAGGGGTGGCGATCTTACCTTTAACCTCCTTGGCCTCGCCTATCTCGACATCCTTCACGCTCACCAGGCACTCCTTACAGCCAAGCCGTACTATCGACCAGCTCAGCCTTGCAAGCTCACCGCTGCTCAGTGAGTCAGCCAGGTAAACCACTTTGATCTCCTGGCCAGGCGAGTAGACCTTGCCTGTAGGAACCACGTTGTACCAGTGGCTGCGATCCTTGTACCTCTCATAATAGTAAGTTACGTTTCTGACGATATCCTCTATGTAGGTGCCGCTGAAGTCTTTGGAAAAGCTCGCGAAGGCCCCCTTAATCTTGCTCTGCAACTTATATGCAGGGCTTCCCACGTACTCCCCAAGAAAGTCGCTGTCAAGCCCCCTGAAGGCGCCGTAACTTAAAGCGCCTATCAATGTAGTGGGGGGAGGAAGCAGGTAGGAGGGCTTGGCCCTAGCCTTGATTGGGTGACTTACTGCAAAGCCCCAGTGAAGCTTTAAGGTAACCTTGGAGTATATCAATGGATTCCACCTTCGGCCCCTCCGGACTGGGCGGGTTCTTTGATGAGATTGAGAAGCACATCTATGACCTCCTCCACACTGTTGGCCGTAGTTATTTTAACGGAACCCCCTCCCTGGGTTATCTTGAGGCCCTCGCGATTAATTATTACGGCTCTAGCGTTGCCGTTAAAGAGCGATGTAGCTTTGGTAAGCCTTGCTATAGTGTCGTCTATGTAGGTGTCCGTCTGGGCGGGCTCAGGCATGAACGGGAAGTCCGTCACAGTTACGATTCCCGAAGCTATCGAGTAGTGCGGAAGGAACCTGGACCTCTTGCCGCCGAAGTTACCTAGCAGGACAGGGTATAGAGCCTCGATTGCAGCCTTAACCCTGTTCGGTCTCTGTTTTTCTAGCTCCTTCTCCTTATCGGCCGCTGAGGCGCCTGGGTTGCTGGGCACAGCTATCAGGTCCTCGTCCATTGAGAATGAGAGAGTGTACAGCGCTGATGACAACTCAACATTAAATATCTTCTGCCTGCTCTCCTCGCTCTCGCCCTTCGATACTTTAGATGAGTACCTGACGTGGAACTGCGTCTCTAGCTGGGCTAAGATTTTTCCGTTAATTACAGCAGGGACCATATATCCGAACTTTACCCTCGAGGTTCTCCTTACTGGGATCTCGCCGGCGTAGAGGAACCCGCCCACGTCGGCAACCACGTCGTGGAGGATGACGTCGACCTCAAACCTTCTGGCGTCAGAGTTGTCTTGGGGCGGTGTGAGCTTCTCCTCCTTGACAATATCTTCGTCGGCGTACTTTATGAACTCGTACTGCGAAGAGTAGACCCCCACGGGCAGCCCATTCTTCTTAGCTAGGTCGGCCAGGAACGACTGATAGGCGTGGGCTATCGACTCACCTGATATAACTGGCACATAGTATATGCTGTAACCAACGTTACTCTTAACTACTATAGGCGCCGTCCTGTGCTTGGTTAAGTTTCCTATGCTTTCAACGCTGTTAAGGTCCTCCGTGTTTATTATAACCCTGAAGGAGCCGCTTATCACTTCGCACCACCTCCCTCGCCCGAGGCACTGAGGATCTTAGCCACTTTGCCCATGGCAAGGACTGCGGCCCTCCTGGCCACATAAATGTCCTTCTCGACCTCATCTAGAAACACCTTTAGATCATCCTCGCTGGGCAAAGAGCCATAAACGGGCTTCTCGCTAGTGCCTTCGCCCTCCTCTTTGATAACTACTATTGCCTGGTACTTAGTCTCGCTCCCGTAAGGCCCTACCTTAATGTCCCCACTTGAGAGCCCCGCCTCCACGGTCCTTAGGGCGTCATAAAGGGTTCTGGATATAGGCTCCTTGGAGAGAGCGTTGGCCATTACATCGACGTACTTGGGCGACTCCGTGTATATAGTTACGGCCGTCAGGAGGTTGGTCACCCTCTCGACGGCCTTATCTAACACGCTTTCAGACGTACAACCTCACCTCTCTTTATCACCCAGCTATGATCTGGCGCTTTAGGACTAATAAGTTTTTCACATGATAGTGTATATATTTCCGTTACCTATGAAAAACTATGGAGAGCTATTTCCACAACTGCCTTGAAAGTTAGGCCAAGCTTACCGCTATCGTCCTCCACTACAAGCCCCTGGTCCTTCAGATCCTTGACTTTCCTCCATGTCGTGGAGAGGGGCATCCCGAGGTAGCTGTGTATCGAGTTGACACTTGTATGGCCCTCCCTTATGGCGTTAAGTACCTTGATGTGGTCCTCGGTCAACTTTACGGGCATGAGGTCGCTTGACGTGAACGTGGCAAGGTGAGCGAGGTCCTCAGTCTCTATCTCAATAGTCACCTTGGCTTCCCTGAGCAGCACGGCGGCGAGGACCCCCACGATCAGTATCCTCATGCCCCCTGAGAGGTTAACCACCACGTCCTGGCCCGCCAGGGAGGCCAAGAGCCTTCCCGCCTTGATTACTATGTCGGCCATATCGTGAGGGTTCACCTCGACCCTCTCATGCTGAACCCCCAGCTTGTCGAGGTAGTCCTCCAGCGAGCTCAGGGCCCTCTTGGCCTTATCGTCATCGAACGACCCCACTATAACCACCTTCCTGAGGTCCCTGCCGAACCAACGGCTCACGGCCCTGAGCTGGAACTTCTCATCATAGCCGAGGGTCACGACAAGCACAGTCATGGCCTTACCTAGATGTTAGGGTCATTGAAGGCTTTAAGCTTTTCAGGAGCGGCGCTGGTCATTTGACCGCTTTCCACCTGGACGGAATTTAGGGGCCTGCAGGACCTCGGCCCTCACCTCCCCCATCCCCATGGACCTCAGCTTCCCGATCCCCATCTCCTGGGCCAGCGCCAGCGGCCCGTCGAACCTCTCAACGGCCTTAGAGGTAAGCGCGTACTCGGCCCACCCCACGAAGCCCCTCATCAGCCTCATGTGGCCCCTGTCGTCCGTGCCCACCAGGGCGGTCACGGGCCTCACGCTGTAGTTCACCTCTATCATCCTGAGGTCGCCCAGCCTGCCCAGGTAGTAGGGGGCGTAGCCGGCTTCCCTCCTCCTGCCCACGGCCATGAGCCAGAGCCCGACGGAGTACGCCACTATGTAGGAGGGCTCGGGGAAGAGCCTGTAGCCCCTGGTGCCCGCTATGGGCTTCCCCCTGGCCTTAGCCCACGGGGGGTTCATTATCATGGCCGGTATTGCTGTTGGCGTGAGGAAGCTCAGCCTCAGGTTAAGGCCTTCTCCAAGGCCGAGCCTCAGCATGTCGAGCTGGGCCACTGACAGGGAGGTCACCTGGTACTCGAAGGGAGGGCCGTCGTCAAACGGCCTCGCCCTGCCTGAGCACTGGAGCAGCTGTGATGGATCTGAGGCCGTGAGGATCGACACGTAGCCCCTCAGCGGCTCCCCCTGCCTTGCCACCCTGGGCCTGCCTGTTGAGTGTGTGGAGTATATTGGGGAGCCCCTCTGGTCCCTCAACATGCTCAGCCTGAAGAGAGCGGCCCTTGACAGCTGGGAGCCGAGGCACTGCTCCCTAAGGGCTAGGCTCTTGAGGACCCTTGAGGACATAGGGGGCAGCGTGGTGTCCTCCGCGGGGACCAGCAGCAGCTCGGCCTTGACCACGCTGAGGCCCTCAGGAGGCCTTAGGAGGTCGCTTAGCTTCAACTCGGCGCGCCTGCGGGTTAACCTCTATGTAGCACATTTTATGCTCATCTTTTTCGATTACATCCTTTCAATTCCATTGGACGGATTCACTGCCCCTCCTCTTCGCCCTCGCTCTCTTCCCCTATGGCTTTCAATTCCATTGGACGGATTCACTCGACACCGAGCCCCAGCTCCTCCAGCAGCTTCTTCCAGAACTTTCAATTCCATTGGACGGATTCACTGGAATAACCCGCTTGTGCGGGCTGCACTCAACTCCGCTTTCAATTCCATTGGACGGATTCGCCGATGCCAAGGCCGACATACTTACCGCTGGGTATGAACTTTCAATTCCATTGGACGGATTCCTCAAGGTGAAGCTCTACATCGCTAGGGGCATACACTAAAACTTTCAATTCCATTGGACGGATTCATGAGCCAGTAGTCGGTTATGGCCTCGACAAGGTAGACCACGCTTTCAATTCCATTAGACGGATTCCTTGGATTACTAAGACTTTTTTGCGTCGTAATGACTGTCTTTCAATTCCATTAGACGGATTCCGAATACAGCCCACGCAGATACTATATTTTCACGGAACAGAACTTTCAATTCCATTAGACGGATTCCTACGCATACGCGTTCAACTTCACGAGCTACAGGGTGATCTTTCAATTCCATTAGACGGATTCTCACGTTTACGTGCCCAACGCAGTGGTGAACGACGCAGACCTTTCAATTCCATTAGACGGATTCGTCTCTGGCAGCATCTCCCATCCAATGCCGACGAGCAGCCCGAAGCTTTCAATTCCATTAGACGGATTCTACATGTTATATATCCCGCACCTCTGTCCACGTCATGCGACCCACTTTCAATTCCATTAGACGGATTCTGTGAAGGCGAGGCCATTCGGCGTCACATTCTTCACTATCTTCCTTTCAATTCCATTAGACGGATTCTATAATGGCTGCGGCTACGTCCTCTGGGTACATAAGGAAATGCTTTCAATTCCATTAGACGGATTCCGCCGTCCTTGCGGTTACCTGTCCGTCCACCGCAACCACCAGCTTTCAATTCCATTAGACGGATTCAGCTACGCAGAGCAGGCCACGCTCAAGGCTAACCTTGCAGAAGCTTTCAATTCCATTAGACGGATTCGCCGACGTACATAACGCTCACGGGCATCGACCTGTCAAGGTCGCGCTTTCAATTCCATTAGACGGATTCTCTTCACTAGACATTTTGGGCACAGTTAATAGTATGTCTGACTTTCAATTCCATTAGACGGATTCTTTCTTTTACGCTACGTAATTTTCGCCATGGGAGTCCCCATACTTTCAATTCCATTAGACGGATTCGGCACACGCTTTAACGTGGACGTAGACCCGCTTTCCCGCACTTTCAATTCCATTAGACGGATTCTGAAGACGCTCCTTACCACACTGAAGAACGAGAGGCCAGCTTTCAATTCCATTAGACGGATTCAAGGGGATAACCGAAACCATCAGACAAAGAAGGAGATTAGCTTTCAATTCCATTAGACGGATTCTTGTCAGCAGCGTCAGGCTCGGACTTCCTTAGGCGTGAGCTTTCAATTCCATTAGACGGATTCTCCTCCAGCTCCCTCCTTAACTCCTCCTCAAGAGAGGCCGTAGCTTTCAATTCCATTAGACGGATTCCGAGCCTTGGCCCCTCCTTGCCCCCACATGGTGGGGCCAGGTTTACCTCCGCTTTCAGTTACAGTAACTTGGGACTATTTAAGCCTGACCATAGCGCGCGGCCGGGGCCTCCCAGGGACCACATGGGAGGGCCAAGTTAGATCATAATTTTATTCATATTAAAATATTTAAGTTAATTTAAATCTATGGAGTCCCACGCTGCGCAGCCCTTAAGTATGTCCCATGTGGACCATGGGAGGCCGTAGGCCCTGCGAGACCTTGGCCCAGCCACGCCGTTGGCCTGGCCGGCGGCGCCGCAGGCCGCCGCGGCAGCCATCATAGCAAGGCTGCATAAGCGGCGTCCCAGGCCCGCGGAGGGCGCGACCCCGCTGGAGGGCGACGGTCCCTGTCGCCCATGGCTATGCCACCGACGGCCCTGCCTTGCAAGGACGTACTGGGGCTCGACCTTAACCGCGTCATCGGGAGCTGTGCCATTGGCGGCCCTGCGGGGCCTCCTGGCGGCGCGGGACGACGCGAGCTACGCTAAGGGAGTAGGGTCTGCAGGGCTTCACGTAGAACGTACAATAAAAATATGATATAACACGTTAATTAACTGCAGAGCTCGTCCTTCGATCTTCATTACATTCCTGAGGCGGACTTCTGACGCTCAGTAGTCATCGAGGACATAGTGTCCATCCAGCTCAGATGACGTGAGCTGCCGCTGCCTCGGCCTCAAGGCCTAGGCGTGCCAGCGCCAGCAAGCTCCTCGAGCAGTACCAGCGCCACCGCGCAGGGCTGTGAGGGTGAGACGCATTAACTTAGGTGCGGGCACCCGTTGACTGCGGCCATGAGGTCGCTGAACCTGGCCAGCCCCCTCTCCACTTTGTTCGCCAGCTCTGATATGTAGGTCAGCTCGTCAATTACCCTGTCGGCCACCTTGGCCATCCTGCGTATCAGGGAGTTGACCCAGCCAGCGTCAATTAGGTTGGCCCTGCCGCACGCCTCGTCGCCGCTCATTATATCAACGTTAGTGAGGCCCGCCCTGTTCAGCAGCTCAACCTCCCCGAGCGCGCTCAGGTTATTGGCAAGGTCCCTGGCGTACCTCAGCGGCCCCTTGACCTCCTCCTCAGCGAAGGGCTTCACCAGCGGCCCAGCCCCAGCCTCGGCGCCCCCGCACGAGCCGCACAGCCTGAACACGTCCAGGAGGGCGTTGGCGTAGCGCATCACCATCTCAGAGGTTCTCATGAAGCACGCTGAGAGGCCCTCTGCGAGCCTCCTCGACTCGGCCACGCTGTCGTTGAAGTCAGACTCGTATATGAGACCGTAGACCTCGTTGGAGTACCTCACGATGTCGTTAATCTCAATGCCTATGTTGCCCATCAGCTGAAGGTATTGCCTGGACATGGTGAACCTCGCCATCACGTCGCACAGCCTGCCGGAGGGCGTGGCGGCCGCGCTGCAGAACTTGTTAAAGTAGTCTATGAGGCCGCCGATGCCACTTGTCATCAGGTCTCTGATTAGCTCGGCGCCCTGCCTAATAATTATCGGCACGTTGCTCAAGCGAGCCCCAGCTACAGCTTTTGCTGTTTGGAAGAAAAAGGCATACATTTTTAGGTTACTAGGGCTGTGGGCCCGACTGCTCAGGAAGGGGCCTTATCTCCTTGGTGACTATGGCGGCCGCGCGCCCCTGGCGTGGCCAGTGGCGGCAGCGAGCTGCTTAAGCTGTAATTCCAGGAAGCGCTTGAGTACCACCTTCTTGCACCTGCCGTTGGACCTCAGGTACTCTGGGTGCACCTTGGCAGCCTCAAGGCACGCCCTCTTGGCGGCCGTGGCGGGCCGCCCTTCGGCGACGGTCCTCTGCCACTCCTTCAGCTTAGGCGAGGTCTGCACCGAGTTGGCCTTCCTAATGATTGTCTTCACGCCCTTGCCCGTGTTCCTCTTGTAGGCGTGCCAGTAGTCGTCTATCGAGCCGTTTAGCACTGTCATGTCTATTCACCTTTTTATAGCTCATGCTATCCGAAGGTTAAAGCTATTTCCCTAGAGATTTTTATTGAGATTATTATTAATCTTATATTGAGTACAATACTGTGTACTATAGGAAGGCCTTGGGCTAGATGTTGGCATGCTTGGCTTCATCGGCCGCTACAGGAAGCTGGGAAACTATCAAGGGGGCTACATCGGCTGCCCGCAGTCAAAGCGTGAACTAAGGCGAGCCGCACCTAGGGCGAACGCGTCCCTCATCCTTATTAATGTAGCTTGCGGATCCTAACAAAAGGAAGTGGGAGAGGCTGCATGATGCAAAACAACTTAGTGGAA
>NZ_JBMFJI010000016.1:0-29345 GCF_049973875.1 Acidilobus sp. | reverse complement strand
CCTTCCTGATGGAGGGCCTCTCCCCCTCGGTGTGGAGGAACGTCATGTCAGCAGCCCCGGCGCCCGTTGACGCCAGGACCGTCGGCTCCCTGGTTGGCTTCGTAGTGGTAAACCTGGGCGCGGCCGTCGGGCTCACGGAGTGGCTCAAGGGGGAGATGAACGAGGAGGGCAGGGCCCACACCAACGCGGGCTACTGGGTGCTCGCAGTGCTGTTCGGCGCCTACATACTCTCATGGCTCGGCCAGTACGGCCCGTTCACGTCGCCCATAATACCGTTCCCGTGGGACACTGTGGTGGCCGCCCTTGTGGCCCTGGCCCTGTTCTTCTACTCGGTCTACAGCGGCATCTTCACCAGGGACCTCGACGCGGTGCTAAGGGAGCTCGGCGTGGCCCCTGTGCAGGCCGACGGGGGAGGAAGGGGCTCCTGAGCCAAAGCCTCCTAGGCCTTAGCCTGGCTTTTTTAGTTGGTCCTTTTATTTTACCTCCAGGCCTTAGCCTGGCCCCCGTGCCCCTTGGCGGGCCGCGGCCCACCTGGGCCGCTGGCTCCCCCGCCGAGCCTCTGGGCAAGGGGGTCCGCCTCCACGAAGGCTATCATCCAGCCCACCACGTCCGCGAAGGGGACTATTATCAGTATACCGGCCACCCTCAGGAGGTCGTCACTGAGCCTGCTGCCGACGTCGTATACCTCAAGGCCGGGGAACACGGAGGCCAGGAGCACGCTGACCCAGCCGAGGGCCGCCACGGCGTAGCCCAGCTCCCTGACAACGATTACCGCTATCAGGGCGCCGGGCCCTGGGATGGACGCTAAAAGCGCCAGCGCTGCTACAGCCATTATCAGCTCCCCGAGCGCCACGGCCCCAAGGGCATATGGAACGTACCTGACCCAGCCGGAGCCGTCGTACTGGCTGAGGCCTGAGGAGCGGAGGTCCCTCAGGGAGGCCTCGAGGCTCCCCGGACCTGGCCAGGAAGAGGTAGGCCCCGACGCCCGTGACGAGGAAGCCCACGATGGGGATCCCCGCCCCTAGGGCTGCCAGCAGCAGGGATATGAAGGCCCAGAGGGACCCCTCCTTCAGCTTCTCCGCGGCGGCCCTGGCGTAGCCCTGGCTCATGAGCTGCCAACTCATATACATGGGTTCGGCCAGGTATATATGCTGATCCCCTCTCCTTGGCCCCGCGGGCAGTGGATCACGAGGTCAGGCTTTACGTGAGGCCTGGCGACTAGGTCGAGGTCCCAGTGCACGACTCTTCGATGAATCAGGCCAGGTATTGCTTAACAGTTGAGGACCTGTGCAGGGTGAACCCCTCTAAGTTCGACGGAGCGCCCAGGTCCATATACATTGAGGGCGCTGAGGAGGGGACGCGCTGGCCGTCGCCACTGAGAGGATAGAAGTGGAGAGCTGGTCGAATAATTTTTCACATTAACAGAAACCTTCTTATGTGCGTTCACGGCAAAAAAGATAAGTATGGTCCCTCGCGCCGACGTGAAAAAACAAAGTTATAGGTTAAACTTACACGTTTAAGGTATCATTGCAAAGAAGGAGTGATAGACAAGGGCTGCTAGAAGTGCTCCCACTATTGGGCCAAATATCGGCACCCATGCGTAGTGCCAGTCCGAGGATTCCTTGTGGAACAGTATGGCGTGGGCTATTCTGGGCCCCAGGTCCCTTGCAGGGTTTATGGCGTAGCCCGTGGGCCCTCCGAGGCTGAGGCCTATTCCGTAAACTAGCAGCGCAACCAGGAAAGCTCCGAAGAAGCTAGCGTAAGGCCCGAGTGAGCTGGTGGATATCATTGTTAAAACTCCCAGCTCTAGGGCAAAAGTGCCTATGACCTCTGTGATAAAGTTCTTGGGGTAATTCCTTATATTAGGCACTGTGGAGAAAGTAGCTAGCCTGAGCACAGGGTCCTGGCCCTGCCTCACGGACTCCTTGTAGTGGTCATGATATGTAACGTACACCAGGAGGGCGCCTACAAACGCTCCCGCTATTTCCGCAATTATGTAACCCAGAAGCTCAGACCAGGGAAGCGTGCCTAGCGCAGCTCCGGCGATCGCGACTGCGGGGTTTATGTAGCCTCCGCTTATCCAGTGTACAGAATAGACTCCAACGGCTACAGCCCACGCCCAACCGGCAGTTATCGTAATCCAAGCTCCTCCTCCCCAGCCCATGTTTCCCTTGGTCTTAGGAAGTACTACGTTAGCAACTACACCGTCGCCAAATAAAATCAACAACATGGTGCCTATGAACTCAGCCACGTATTTATCAAGCGCAGTTATCATATCCATTCACCAAACACATGCATGTATACTTTTCCTACTACATGTTTATATTTACAGCTGATAACATGCATATAAATGTAATCCTAACATAAGTATATATCGGATGTTGCTATCGCTTGTTATAAAAGGATCAGATTAAACATTTATAATCGACAACAAGAAGTATCCACATCAGGATCAAAGGAGGTGTATACGGTTTGGATAACGAAAATAAGCAGTATGTTCTAAGTCTTGACGAAGGAACCACTAGTGCAAGGGCCATAGTGTTTGACAGGAACCCTAACATACTGGGCATAGGTCAGTATGAGTTTCCTCAGTACTACCCAAAGCCTGGCTGGGTTGAGCATAACCCTGAGGAGATATGGGATGCGCAACTTAGGGCCATTAGAGCGGCCCTTGAGAACTCCAAGGTAGACATCAACAGGATAGCCGCTATAGGAGTCACTAATCAGAGAGAGACTACAATATTATGGGACAAGGCCACTGGAAAGCCCATCTATAACGCAATAGTCTGGCAGTGCAGGAGAACCGCTGACAGGGTCGAGGAACTTAAGAGGGAGTACTTTGACGCTATAAAGTCTAAGACTGGACTCATACCGGATGCATACTTCTCGGGGACTAAGATAGAGTGGCTGCTCAACAACGTCCCAGGCGCAAGGGAGAAGGCCAGGAAAGGCGAGATATTGTTCGGAACGATTGACACATACTTGATATGGAAGCTGACAGGTGGTAAGGCGCACGTCATAGATTACTCCAATGCATCAAGGACGATGATTTTCAATATAAATAAGCTGGAGTGGGACAGCGAGCTGCTGGAGATACTTAACATACCTGAGGAGATATTACCTGAGCCAGTACCGTCAAGCAGCATCTACGGCTACTCTTCAAAAGACGTACTAGGGGCGGAGATCCCAATAGCCGGGGATGCAGGAGACCAACAGGCTGCCCTGTTCGGCCAGGCGTGCTATAACCCAGGCATGGTTAAGAACACCTATGGGACGGGCAACTTCGTGTTGATGAACACTGGGAACACGCCCTACTCATCAAAGACCCTACTGACTACTATAGCCTGGGGGCTCTCTAAGAATAGAGTAGAGTACGCCCTTGAGGGAAGCATATTCATTACAGGCGCGGCCGTACAGTGGCTCAGGGACGGACTAAAGCTCTTCGAGACTTCAGATGAGATAGAGCCGCTGGCGACGTCCATAAGCTCCAACGAGGACGTCTACTTTGTGCCGGCCTTTGTAGGTCTTGGAGCGCCCTATTGGGATCAGTATGCAAGAGGCCTTATAATAGGAATAACCAGGGGAACTAAGCAGGCTCACTTAGCAAGGGCAGTACTGGAGGCTGAGGCGTATCTCGTTAAGGACGTGTTGGATGAGATGGAGAAGGATTCTGGAATAAAGGTGAAGGAGCTTCGCGTTGATGGCGGCGCCGTTAAGAATAACTTCCTTATGCAGTTCCAGGCGGATATACTTGGTATAAATGTGGTCAGGCCCGTCATAAGGGAGACCACGGCCCTCGGAGCAGCTTACCTGGCAGGCCTAGCCACGGGCGTCTGGAAGGATACGAACGAGATAGCATCACAGTGGAGAGTGGACAGAGTCTTCACACCGCAGATGGAAAGGTCCCAGGCTGAGAGACTCTACTCCAAGTGGAAGGAAGCTGTCAAGAGAAGCCTGGGATGGGCTAAGGTCTAACGTCTACTCAGAATTTTACTTAGAATATTAGGAACGGCTTATTTTCCTTTTTATTATGATAGATTAGCTAAAGTTTATTAGTGTACGATTAAAAGGGTCTAGCTAGGGGCCTAGTGTGGTAAAGTATGACGTTCTTGTTATAGGTGGAGGCGCTACAGGAGTATTTACGGCCCTTGATCTGACCCTTAGAGGACTTAACGTAGCTTTAGTTGAGCGCGGTATGTTAGCCTCGGGTACCTCTGGCAGGTTTCATGGTCTGCTTCACAGCGGGGCCAGGTATGCCACTAACGACCCTGAGTCTGCTAAGGAGTGCATCCAGGAGAATCAGATAATATCGTCAATAGCCCCACACGCCGTTGTTGATACAGGAGGGCTGTTCGTTGCTATAAAGAAGCCTGACTTAGATTTTGAGGAGGAGTTTATAAAGGGGCTTAAGGAAAATGGCATTCCGTATAAGAACATTTCTAGGGAAGAAGTGCTGAAGATGGAACCTAATATAAACCCTGAGGTTAAGGACGCTGTCTGGGTTCCTGATAAAGTAGTGCATGCCATAGACCTCATATTCTCAGCTGCGCTGACAGCAGCCATTAATGGAGCCACGTTTTACACCTTTAGGGAGGTGGTGGACTTCATCAAGGCGGGGAACAGGGTAGAAGGAGTTAAGGTACATAATAAGGTGAAGGATAGAATAGAGGAAATACGCGCTGACTTAATTGTTAATGCGGCTGGGCCATGGTCTACCAAGCTCTTGTCCAAGGCTGGCATTAAGATGGAGATGCTTCCAACGCTAGGCGCCATGGTAGTCCTAGGTGAGAGGTTAAACGTACACGTGCTCAACAGGATGCGTCCTCCAAGCGATGGCGACATCATAGTGCCATATAGCGACAACATCTCAATCGTTGGAACCACGGCCTCCATAATAGAAGACGTTGATAACGCCTCGGTATCTCAGGATGACATAGATCTGCTGCTGAACGAGGGGTCAGTTATGGTGCCCAAGGTAAAGGAGGTGGGAGTGCTTAGGACCTACTACTCCATAAGGCCTCTACTCAAAGAGAGCGCGGGCAGCAGTCAAGTAACGGGGAGAACAGCCACAAGAACGTTCAAGCTATTTGATCATGAGGGTGACGGGCTAAAGGGGCTTATAACGGTCATGGGCGGAAAGCTTACTACCGCAAGGTTAATGGGCGAGAAGGTGGGAGACTATGTGGCAGACAAGCTAAACGTGAGGAAGGAGTCAAAGACCAGAAGCACGAAGCTTGTGGACAGGATAGATAAGGAGAACGCCGAATACCTCTCCCAGGTGACAGGGCTAAGCTACAGTTTTATAAAGGGGCTCCTTGACTTCAAAGGATCTATCGACGAGGAGAGAATAAGGCCTTTTATAACAATGCTGCTAGCCTACGGCCTTGGGCAGGTGATGTGAATGGATTTTAGCGGTGAGTTCGAGGTAGGCGCGGAGCCCAAGGCAGTCTACGAGTATCTGACAAACATAAACAAGGTATCCAAATGCATACCGAACTTATACAAACTTGACATCAAGGACGACGATAACTTCAGTGCAAGCTTTCTTATAGATGTGTCTGCTGCCACTGAGTCGCTGCATATAGAGTACCTATCGCACCTGAACGCTAAGATGGACTTCACCTTCTTAGAGAAGTCTATGGATAATGTCAAGCTTGAGGGCAAGGGAAGGGCCGCCGGCACATCCCTTAAGATAACAATAGAGTTCCAGATCAAAGGCCTGGGCAACTCCTCTAGGGTAAGCTGGAAAGCCACATTTACTCCGGGGCTGTTGCTCAAGCTTTTCGGAGAGAAGCTCATTAGGTCGGTGGCCGATGATATAATTAATGATCTAGTAGCATGCGTCCAGAAGTCCATTAAGGCATAGCTTCAATAGCATTATTGACTAAAACTAAAGTAGAAAGCGCTCTTTCGAAGCCCAGCATAAGGAGGCTAATAGGAAACGGTTTCTTTCAGAGGATTGTTTAGGATTATTTGCAGATCCTCACGCTGAACCTTAGGCTTGTAACAACGCAACTACAGCAGCATGTACTTTTCGGCCTTCTTAATGCTCTCGCTGTACTTAATAGACACTATTCTCTTCTTCACTTCTGGTATATATGACGGTATCATGCTTAGCTCGTCAACACCAAGTCCTACCAGTATATCTGTAACCTTGCTATTTCCAGCCAGCTCACCGCAGATCCCAACCCACTTGCCCTTCTTATGAGCATAGTCGATGGTCATCTTAATGAGTCTCATTACTGCTGGATGTGCGTCGTTATAGAGCTTTGAAACCTTCTGGTTAGTCCTGTCAACCGCCAATGTATACTGAGTGAGGTCATTAGTGCCGATACTGAAGAAGTCCACCTCATCAGCTAGGACGTCTGCCATCAAGGCAGCCGAGGGCACCTCAACCATTATGCCTATATCAACTTTGCCATACTTTATGTTCTTTTTATCGAGCTCCTCCTCGACCTCGCTTATTATCTTCTTGGCCCTGATCACCTCGTTAACGTCAGTCACCATGGGGAACATAACCTTCACGTTGCCGTAGGCGCTGGCCATAAGTATAGCCCTTATCTGGTCCCTGAAGAGATCCTCATAATCAAGCTCCAGCCTCAGGCCCCTCCAGCCTAAGAAGGGGTTCATCTCATTTGGTATGTCTATGTATCTAGGCTTCTTGTCACCCCCTATGTCAAGAGTCCTTATTATGACTGGCCTGTTGCCCATCTTTTGGACTACCTCCTTGTAGAATTTGAACTGCTCCTCCTCGCTTGGAGGGGATTCCCTGTCAAGGTACAGGAATTCTGTTCTGAGCAGACCTATACCATCGGCGCCGAACTTTAGCGCTAAGTCAACGTCACTTAAGTTGCCAACGTTTGCGCTGACTACTATTTTCCTGCCATCTAAAGTAACAGCCTCAACATTGATGTATTTGTTAAGCTCCTCCACCTCCTTCCTATAGCTGTCCTCCTTAGCCCTGTATTCGCTCAAGGTGTTCTGATCAGGGTCAACTATAACAATGCCCTCGTTTCCATCTACAATTACAGTCTGCCCGGTAGTTACGTGCTCAGTCACGTTGGGTATGTTTATGACAGCCGGTATCCTATACTGTTTTGATAATATGACTACATGTGAAGTTTTGCCGGTCTCCTCTATTACAAGGCCCACGACCTTTTCAATATCCATAGAGGCCACATCTGAGGGGTTAAGCGTCTCGGCAACCACCACGGTCCCCTCCTGCATTTTAACGAGGTTGCCAAGGCCAAGGAGGTTCCTCAGCACTCTGCTGCCTATGTCCTGAACGTCAATGGCCCTCTGCCTCAGGTACTCATTGTTTATCCTGTTAAACTTCTCAACAAGCTCATTAACAGTCTCCACTACCGCTTGCTCAGGCGATAGTAGTTCATTCCTTATCTTTTCCTTAACGCTATTGACAAACGAGGGGTCCTGCAACATAAGTATGTGGGCCTGGAATATTTCTGCGTCTTTTTCTCCAAGCTCTCTCTTGACCTTATCCTCTATAAACTGCTCCTCATCAATAGACCTCTTCAGTGCTTCCTCAAACCTTCTGATCTCAGCATCTATTTCGTCCTTATTGATCTTTTTTCTGGATATCGTTACCTTCTGGGAGTAAACAAGGGCCTTGCCTATTGCTATTCCTGGGGAGGCGGCCACGCCAGTCAGCTTCTTCATGTTTATCCCTCGGCCAGCTTCTTGTTCCTAATCAGGTCAAGGAGGTGCTCCATAGCCTCCTTAGCATCATCGCCGTTTACTTCGATCTCTATTTTGCTTCCCTGCTCAGCGCCGAGCGACATGACCTCTATTATGCTCTTGGCGTTTGCCTTAATGCCGTCCTTACTTATATATATCTCAGACTTGTACTTGCTAGCCTCCTGAACCAACAAGGCGGCTGGCCTGGCATGCAGCCCATCCTTATTCTCTAGGACTACGGTCTCCTTAAGGTACATAGGAGCCTTCGCCTACCCTGCATTATTTCTTAGTTTGCAACATGTCTTTATAACCTTATTTGGCTGCTTAAGATTTAACTGCCCAAGCCAGCCAGAGCCAGCTGAAGACATCATGGATCCAGTGAGCTGTTAGATTCTAATATTATTTAGCTACATCATACATTGGGTACCATATAAGTTTTGAAATTATTTTACATAATATAAGTTGTCAAGTATTCAGTTGTACATACGTATAAGTATATAAATATTATAATCTCCTAAGGGAGCTCAAGATATCTATGGACAGATAAATGTACCTTAATTGGGTGAGAATATGATAAAGAAGCTCATAAATAAGCCTGGCGAGGAAGTTAGAGAGATGCTAGAAGGCCTTACTATGGCCTTCCCTGATATTGTAAGGCTTGACCCTCAGTGGAATAACGTCTACAGAACTGCAAAGAAGCCCAATTGGAAGGTAGCACTGGTATCTGGAGGTGGCAGTGGCCACGAGCCGGCGCACGCGGGCTACGTGGGCTACGGCATGCTCGATGCAGCCGTTGCGGGGCAGGTGTTCACATCGCCTACCATACCACAGATCCTTGCAGCCATAAAGGAGGTGGCCACTGACCAGGGCGTCCTGGTTATAATTAAAAACTACACTGGGGACGTGATGAACTTTAACGCTGCTATAAACCTGGCCAAGGCTAATGGCATTAAGGTAGACTCAGTCATAGTAAATGATGACGTAGCTATACCTGAGAAGAGCAACAGGAGAGGAACGAGTATAACAGTATTTGTCCATAAGATAGCTGGCGCCGCTGCGGAGGAGGGACAACCTCTCAGCGAAGTTAAGAGGATAGCCCAGAAGGTCATAGATAACGGAAGGGACTACGGCGTGGCCCTTACCCCGTGCAGTGTGCCCGCGGCTGGCGAGTATACGTTCCAGCTTGGCGAGGATGAAATAGAGTTAGGCATAGGAATTCATGGCGAGAAGGGCGTTGAGAGAACCAAGTGGATGCCCTCGGCCCAGCTAGCTAAGATTATGATCGATAAGATAGTAGACGACCTAAAGCTAAACAAGGGGGACGAGGTCGCCTTAATGGTGCAGGGGACGGGCGGGACCCCTTACATGGAGAAGTTCATATTCTACCGTGATGCCAGGAAGTACTTGGAGTCGCTGGGAATAAAGATATACACCAGCTGGGTGGGAGAGTTCATGACGTCATTAGAGATGCAGGGTGGCAGGATAGCGATACTGAAGTTAGATGATGAACTGAAGAGGTTACTAATGGCCCCTGCCAACACCGTAGCTATTAAGGTGCCGGGGGCTGTAGTGAGCTAACTGAGAAGCGGACTCACACAACGCGAGGTGGAGCAGATGGCTGTGGAGAAGATTACTGTTAGTGATTTTTATAATATCATTTTAAAGTATAAGGATGTCATAGTCAGCAACGAAAAATACCTGACAGACCTGGACGCAGCCATAGGAGACGCGGACCATGGAATTAACATGAGTAGGGGCTTCACACAGGTGGCCGAGAAGCTGAAGAGCTTAGACCCTCAGAGCGCCGACATTGGAACTATATTAATGACAGTAGCGACCGTGGTTATGGAAACCGTTGGAGGCGCCTCAGGACCCCTCTACGGAACGCTGTTCCTTACTATGGGTAACGACGCCGCCGGCGCTAAGGAAGTAGACGCTAACAAGCTGGTGAAGATGTTCGAGGACGCACTTAAGGCAATAATGGACCTAGGAGGCGCTAAACCTGGTGACAAGACTATGGTGGACACGCTGTACCCTGCCGTGGAACAGATGAAGAGGAATCTGAGCTCGAACGTGACCGATTTAATAACACTGTTTAAGGATGCTAGGGACGCCGCGGAGAATGGTATGAAGTCAACGGTGCCGCTAGTTGCCAGGAAAGGAAGGGCAAGCTACCTAGGTGAGAGGAGCGCCGGCCACCAGGACCCAGGGGCGACGAGCTGCTACATGCTGATAGACACTATATATAACTACCTCGTAGAAAAGTATCAGAAGAGCGGGTAAAAATGGTAGGGATTGTTATAGTTTCCCACAGCAGGAAGCTGGCAGACAGCGTGAAGGAACTTGTGGAACAGATGGTTAAAGGTAAGGTGAAGATAGAGGCCGTCGGAGGCACAAGCAAAGACCCGAACGTGCTGGGAACAGATCCCATAATGATCAGAGACGCCATAGAGAGGGCCTATGATAATGGTGTCGTTATTATTGGAGATTTCGGAAGCTCGATATTGAGCGCAAGAACAGCCATAGGGCTACTGGACAATAATATAAAGGGCAACGTAGTCATTGCTGACGCCCCACTTGTAGAAGGAGCCTTCGCGGCTGCGGTGTCAGCGAGCGTGGGAAGCCCGCTGATGGAGGTTAAGAAGGCGGCAGAGGAAGCAAAGAAGCTCGAGAAGCTCAAGTGAGTTCCTCGACGTCACGGGCTTAAGGCTTCCCTTTTTGATTATGACTAGAGTAGAGGCGAACTGCGTGCCTACGTTGTGCCTGTTAAGGCATGGGGAGTCGCTGTGGAACAGGGAGAACAGGTTCACTGGCTGGGTTGACGTACCGCTAACTGACAAGGGCAGGGAGGAGGCTATCAGGGCTGGGCTTCTTCTAAGGGGTTATAGGTTTGATGTGGCCTACACGAGCAGGCTGGAGAGAGCTATTGAGACCCTGGAGCTGGTGATGCTAGCCATGGGCTATCGCGTGCCAGTAATTAAAGACGAGCACTTAAATGAAAGACATTACGGAGACTTGCAGGGCCTAAACAAGGATGAGATAGCCAAGACATATGGAGAAGAGCAGGTCAGGCTATGGAGGAGGAGCTTCAGAGCAAGGCCTCCCAACGGGGAGAGCCTAGAGGACACTCAGAGGAGGACGGTGCCATTCTTCAAGAATACTATACTGTTGGACCTTATTAACGGCAAGAACGTCTTAGTGGTAGCGCACGGCAACAGCTTAAGGTCAATAATAATGTACCTTGAGGACGTACCTGAGGATAAAGTACCTCAGCTGGAGATACCAACAGGCCAACCCATAGTTTATGATGTCTACTGGGACCAAGAGGCCCATATGCTGAAGATAAGATCTAAGAGCGTTTTAAGGTAGCTAATGTAGTTATTCATATAGTTACTCAGCGCGCAATCCTAAGTAAACATAAGGACTCTACGGTCAAGCAAGGCCTATACTTACAGTGGAAGCCTGAGTTTTCCCTATCCATACAGAACACGCCTTAGACTTGGGGACCCCGCAGCAGGATCAGTCAAAGGGCCAGCTCGACCTCTCCGGCATGGTCTATCTATGAGTTAGCAGTGCCAGCTGCCTGGGGCTGGCCAGGTGGGCCCAAGACTAGCCTAATGGAGACCAGTGAAAGGACTAGGATAATTGCTGGAGCATCAAACCGTCTCCTAGCCACGGTTATCCTAGTGCTGTCTATGCATGTTGGGCTGTTGCGGCCATCTTCTTGACCGAGCTCCACAGCTTCTTCTCAGGGCTTCTATAGAAAAAGCGAAGAAATGAGAGCAGTCATAGGCATCTACAACTGCGGCCCTGACGTGCCTGACCGCCGTTATCGCACAGTGGCCAACAAGGCCAAGGGCCTACGGCAGGGGCCTCCTTGAGCTCCTGGCTGCCCTCAGGGCGCCCTCTATGGCCTCCGCCACGGCTGAGCCTATGAAGTCCCTGGTGAGCCCCCTGGCCGGGGACCTAAGCGTGGCGGGCCCCTCGCCTGGCCTCACGTAGACCTTAGTACCCCTTGGCGAGCCCTGAAGGCACTCGCACCTGCCGAAGTCAACGCTGTAGCCCAGGGCCTTCATTACCTCGGCCTCGGCGTCGCTCGCGTGGCCCACGTCGAGCTCCAGGGCCTCCCAGTAGTTGACCTGCACCACCGCGGCCTCGGGCGGCAGGGAGGGCATCATGTCCCTGAGCGCAGCCTCAACCGCCGGGGAGTTGCCGTAGTGGCCGTTCACTATGACCACGTTCCTTGCCCCTGACCTCACGAGCGAGGTTATGACGTCCCTGAGCAGCAGCTGGAGGGTCCGGAGCGAGAGGGACACCGTGCCCGGGGCCAGGGACCACTCGGCGGAGAAGCCGTAAGCTATGGGGGGAGCGAGGACGCAGGGCCCGCTCACCCTCTCGCAGGCCGCCTCCGCGACGCCCTGGGCTATCATTAGGTCCGTGCCCAGGGGGCCCTCGCAGTGCTGCTCGACGCTGCCCACAGGGATGACCACTACGGCGTCCCCCCTTGACATGAGCTCCCTGGCCTGGGCCGAGCTCAGCTCCTCGAGCCTGTGCAAGCCGCTCACCGGCGTGGCTGGGCCCGGACGGTATATTACGGCGAGGCCCCGTGAGTAAGTGCTAAAGCGTTAGAGCCCCCTGGGCATCAGCTATAAGGGAAGGGGAGGGTGGGCAAGGTCAGGGTCAAGTACCTGGGCTTCCTGGCCGACCTGGCCGGCACCAACGAGGCTCAGGTGGAGGTCAACGGCGAGGCCAAGGTAGAGGACGTGGCCCCGGTCATAAGGAAGCTGAGGAGGTCCGACTACGTGCTCCTGGTGGACGGCAAGGGGGCTGAGCCTGACACCCCGGTCAGGCCAGGGAGCACGGTTGTGCTGCTGCCCGAGACAGGCGGCGGCTAGAGCCTGAGCTCAACCTCCCTGCCGGGCACCCTGGCCCTGAGGTAGCAGAGCCTCCCCCTCATGCCTGAGGCCGAGAGGGACCTGGCCACGTACTCTAAAAGGTCCTCCAGCGTCCCCTCTCTCCCCGTGACCTCCCAGAGGGGCCTCCTGTTGGCCCTGCTCAGCGCGGACTCCAGGACGGCCCCTATGGCCTCCAGGTCGTCCCTGGCCTCCCCGTCACCGTAGCAGTAGCAGGCCGTGACCTCAACGTCGTGGCCGTGGAGGCCGTAGCCCATGCTCTCGAGCCTCATCGCCACGCTCACCGTTGAGCTCGCGCAGAGCGACCACTCCAACGGGACCTCACCGCCCTGTACAGGGATATGGCCAGGGCCGCCAGGGCTAACAAGAGTGATCCCCAGGCTATGAGGCTCAAGGCGGCCCCCCGCCCCCCGTGAGTGCTTAGGCTAAAAGTGTCGCGCTCCACTATAAGCACCGGTGAGCACCCTGGCCTGCGTGGACTCGCCCAGCGACTTCATAAGGAGGTACGGCGTTGACGCCAAGATTGTTGAGTTTGAGGAGAGCGTCGAGACCGTCGAGGCCGCGGCCAGGGCCGCGGGGGCGCCGCCGAGCGACATAGTGAAGACCCTGCTCCTCATAGTGGACGGGAGGCCCATGGTGGTCCTGCTGCCGGGGGACAGGAAGCTCGACTACAGGAAGCTCTCGGAGCTGACCAAGGCGTCTAAGATAAGGATGGCGTCGCCCGACGAGATAGAGGAGCTCACCGGCCTGATGCCCGGAGGGCTAACGCCTCTCTCGGAGTGCATAAAGGGCCTGAAGGTCATAGTGGACGGGAGCATAGCCTCCAAGGAGAGGGTCTGGACCGGGGGCGGCTCAATGAACGCCCTGGCCAACGTGTCAGTAAGAGACCTTTTAAGGGTCCTCAAGCCGATAGTCGCGGACGTCTCGCAGTGAGGCCAAGGACCCTGGCAGCGGCCCTCCTCCTGCTGGCCTTACTCAGCCGTGGACCTGGCGGCGGCCCTGGAGGTCTACGGCAGCTTCTACCTCCACAGGTCAGCCCCGCTGGCCTGCACCTACCCGGTCAAGGTCTCCGGCGTCGCAGTAAACTGCCTCGACGTGCTCTCCAGCGGCTACTCTAGGGTCTACAGCTTCAGCCTCGACGAGCTCGCAATCGCGTGGTTCTCGGCCGACCTGCTGCTCTCGGCGATAGCGATAGCCGCTGGCCTCCCAAGGGCCCTGAGGGTCGCCCAGACGGCCTGGAGGTTCCTGGCGTCTCCTTCGTGCCGTACCTGGTCTACCTAGAGCTCTTCAGGATACACGCCATCTGCGTCTACTGCACGACAATGCACGTCATGCTGGTAGCCAACGCGGTGGTCGCGGCCGCAGAGCTCAAGCGCTCTAAGCTCCTCTAGGTCGCCCAATCAACCCCTCCTCATCGTTTCCTCGGCCTATGTCGGCCCGCTCATCCCGCGCTATGGTTGGCCCCGAGGCAAATTAGGCTTTTAGGGTCACGTGAGCGCGTTAAGGGCGATCCTCGGTTGCCTTTTCTGGTAGCAATGCTTTACATCTGGTATCCAATATCATAAACGTGCATGTCTACGTTTTAAGATCTGTCAAATCAATACCAACGCTTAAAAAGACTCGTACATACACGGCTTCAGACGTTAGTTCCCTTGGCTGCAGGAGTACAACTACACCTCCGGGACAGCGACCTACCAGAAGTTCTCGGTAGTCGGCTTCATAAACCCGTACTCGTTCAGGCGGGACAACATAACCTACGTGAACACTAGGGAGGTCTACGTGGTGAAGCCCTACGAGATGCTAATGAACGCCACCGGCGGGACCAACTACCTCGCCGAGTTCCAGGCCGAGCCGCCCTCACTGCAGCTCGAGCAGCTCAACGCCGCCTACAGCTACTTCAGCGACAACAGCTCCATAACGGCCGCGCTCCACAACACGTCAAACCCGATAGAGATGGTGGCGGCCCAGCTGACCCTGATGGCCCAGTCGGGCCTCTACGACGGGGCCCTGAGCCAGGGGACCTGGGACCACAGCAGCCTGGACCAGCTGTATGAGATAAGGCTGATGACCGACACGGGCCTCCTGCACACCATAGAGGGCTTCAAGTACCACCTGCACGAGTACTTCATGGGAATGATAAAGTTCAACGTTGAGCCGTGGCAGATAGGCAGCTACTGGCTGGTCCCCTACGACGCCCTCGAGGCCTGGGGCGACCACATACCCTGGTGGCACACGCTCTACAACGCGTCAATAGCCGCGGTGTTCTTCCTCATAGTGCTGTTCCTGCCCTGGATACCCGGGCTGAGGGACCTGCCGGACTACCTGAGGCTCTACAAGATATTCTGGAACAGGTACACCATACCCGAGATGAGGGGGCCGGGAAGAAGGAGGGCAAGTGACCTCCTAGGCTTTTTTAGCAGTGAGAGTTCCCGTTTTTCTCCCATGGAGTCACTATGACCGGCTCGTCCTGGACGTAGGTCCTTCCCAGCTTAAGCGAGAGCTCGGCCTTGCTGAGCTCGTAGCCTATGTAGGCCGCGTGCTCAGCGCTGACGTTAAACCTCCTGACCAGGGCCCTGGCTAGGCTGAGCGCGTGGGACCCCTCGAGGCTCCCGACGGCCCTGCCGTCCCTGTAGAGCGTGACCCTCATCACTCCCCTGGCCGGGTCAGCTGATATCCTGACGTACTCGCCGGCCGAGACCTGGGGCTCCACGTAGCCGACGTGCTCGGCGCTGACCTCCTCCTGGGGCTGGGGAGGGGGCGGGTAGTCCTGCTTCAGCACCAGGAGCCTGCTGAACATGCCCCTCTCGCTGGCCCTGGCTGCGTAGGCGCTCTCAGCCAGCCTTATGGCCTCCCTGGCCTCCGAGGTGCCGTGCACGGACTTGTAGGTCTCCTCGACTACCAGGTACGCTGAGGCCCTGACCTCGACGGCCATAAGGGCCAGGACGGCGTGCACCCCAGCAGTGTCGGCCTCCACCTCCTCCGTGACGTTGGCCGCTGAGAAGAGGAGCGGTGACGAGAGCTCCCTGGAGGCCCTGAGGTACCTCTCAACGCTCTGGGACAGGCCCAGCGGGGGGACGGCCAGGGAGGGGTCAACTATGAGCTTCGCCCTCCCGGCCAGCTCCCTCTCAACGTCCCTGAGCCTGTCCAGGCTGTCGCCGCCCACCAGGAGCGCCAGGTCCCTGGAGAGCAGGTCCTCAACCTCGGGGACCTGGTAGTCGGCCACGCTGAGCCCGTCTGCCCCAGCGGCTATGGCCTCCTCCGCGTAGGCCCTTGAAGGCGCCTCCGCTATAACAGGGAGCCCAAGCCCCTTGGCCTCCCTGACCCTGCGGCGCAGCTCCCCTAGGCTCATGCCGTCCTCGGCCCCAACCATTATGACCTGGGCCCCCTCCTCGACGTACCTCCTCGCCGTGGCAGCGAAGTCCTGGGCCCTGGGGTCCACTTCAGAGAGGAGCAGCACCGGGGGCCCCCTCCTTGGCACCGGGACCTGGCCTATCCTGAAGGCCTCCTCGTAGCTTATGCTCGGCGTCAGCGAGCCCAGCACCTCGTCAGCGGCCTTAACGGTGTCAAGCCTGGCCCCCTGGCTCACGTACTTCAGTGTGACCGGCAGCTCCCCGAGGCTCCTGGGGCCCTTGAAGGCCGGCTTCCCCGTGACCTTGGCGACCTCGGAGGCGTCCCCCCTAACAGTGCCGGGCAGCACAACTATGTCGACGTCCGAGAGGCCGGAGAGCAGGTCCCTCCTGGAGCTGAGCACCGACGCTATGGCACTGGTCGTCAGCAGCGATATGGCCGGCACGGGCAGCGCGACTACGACGAAGTCCTTAAGTCCCCCCTCCTGCAGCACCTCCCTGACCACTGGCTCGGCGGGCCCGCTGGTTATGATGCCGAACTTCAACCGCCTTCCCAACACCTGGACACGGTATCCAGGAATTTAAATAGTTAGTTTTTAAGGCGGGAGGCTCAAGCTTAAGCTTTTATACATTCCCTTACATATAACCACGGTGGTCCTGTTGAAGGCCAACCTGATGAAGGCCTTCGACGTAGACTCCCTCAGCTACGTTGACATAGACGACCCAAGGCCTGGCTACGGCCAGGTTGTAGTGAAGGTCGTGGAGGCCGGAGTCAACCCAATTGACTACTTTGCCGTGAGCGGCATGGGGAGGGTTGAGCCCATGCCCCACATCCCCGGGGCAGAGTTCGCTGGCGTAGTGGAGGAGGTGGGCCCAGGGGTAAAGGACTTCAGGCCGGGGGACAGGGTGGTCGTCTACCCCAGGGTCTTCTGCGGCAGGTGCGACATGTGCATGGGCGGCCACGAGCACCTCTGCAGGTTCGGCGGCATAGTCGGGATGATAACCCACGGGGGCTTCGCCGAGAAGGCGGTGGTCAACGAGGCCAACCTGTTCAGGCTGCCCGACAACGTTCCCTGGGACCTGGCCGCGTCGCTGCCCGTGGCGGCCCTGACCCCCTTCCACGCCCTTCTCGAGGCCGGCGTTGGGCCAGGGGACGTGGTGGCAATAGTTGGCGCCTCGGGCAACACCGGCCAGTTCGCCCTCCAGCTGGCGAAGATCATGGGCGCCAGGGTCCTGGCGGTGAGCACAAAGAAGTGGCCCCTGGAGCTCGGGGCCGACGCGGTGGCCCCGATAGAGCAGAGCTACGACGCCCTGGTCAAGATGACCGGCGGCAAGCTGGCTGACGTGGTGATAGACGCCATAGGCACCCCAACCCTGCCCGTGAGCATGAAGCTCCTTGACAGGAGGGGGAGGCTGGCCATATTCGGCGCCCTGAGGGGCGAGACGGTGACCTTCTCGGTGCCAGAGCTCTACAACAGGGAGGTGAGGGTCATAGGGACGACGGGGGGCACCAGGGCCGAGATGGCGAAGCTCATAGACATGGCCTCGAGGAGGCTCCTGAAGGTCAAGGTGTGGAGGAAGCTGCCGATGTCGCAGGCCAAGGACGCTTTAAGGCTCCTCTTCTCCAGGGAGAGGGACGGAAGGATAATGCTGGTGGGCGAGGAGTGAGCGAGAACGTCATAGAGGTCGCCTCGAGGCCCGTGCTCTCCGTGTCATCGGAGACCAGCGTCAAGGACGCCGCTGAGTACATGGTGTCCCACAACGTCAGGAGGCTCCTCGTCACCGAGGAGGGCAGGGCCATAGGGGTCTTCAGCGCCTTCCACCTGATAAGGATGCTGGCCACTGGCACAGACCCGTCCTCGAGGCCCCTCTCCAGGGCCGGCCTTGACGTGCCCGTCTACGTGGGGCCTACCACGCCCGTGATCGAGGCGGCCAAGGTAATGGCCTCAAGGGACGTCACCGCAGTGCTCGTGGGCCCCGAGGGTTCCCCCCAGGGGATACTGACGACGCACGACGTGGTCTCATACCTGCCCTACGGCGCCGCCGGGTCGGCCTCACTCCACGAGGCGCTGGTGCCAGACTACCCCGTGCTCGACCCCGGGGCCACGCTGCTGGAGGCCGCCTCGGTGATAAGCTCCAGGGGGACTAGCGGCGTCCTAATTGTTGACGGTGAAAGCTTCCTGGGAATAGTGACCGTGAGGGACGTGCTTCAGGCCTACGCCTCCGCCGGGGGCCAGGCGATGTCGGCCAGGGTGGAGGACCTGCCCATGTCGCCAGCCGCCTACATAGACGAGGGCGCCACAGTTGGAGAGGCGGCCGAGGTTATGGAGTCCATTGGCTCAGACGTGGCAGTGGTCTTCTGCGGCCCCAGGCCCTGCGGGGGCATAGACGACATAAGCCTGACCAGGTGGCTGGCCTCCAGGGCTAAGGCTTAAGTTATAGCCTCTCCCCCGCCGCCCGGGGAAGCGCTTGGAGCTCAGGCCCCCGAGGGGCTTCAGGGACATACCGCCCGACCTGGCAATACTAAGGAAGGAGCTCATGGGCAGGGTGGAGGCGGTCTACAGGAGGTACGGCTTCGACCCGCTCGAGACCCCGGCAGTTGAGAGCTGGGAGGTGCTGGCGGGCAAGTACGGCGAGGAGGCCGAGAACAGGCTCATATGGAGGTTCAAGGACCCCTGGAGCGACAGGGAGTACGCCCTCAGGTACGACCTCACCGTGCCCCTGGCCAGGTACATAGCCTCCCACCCCGAGGTACCGATGCCCTTCAAGAGGTACCAGATAGCCCCCGTCTGGAGGCACGACGAGCCCCAGAGGGGCAGGTACAGGGAGTTCTACCAGGCCGACGTTGACGTGGTCGGCAGCCCCTACCCGGAGGCGGACGCCGAGATCATAAACGTGATAGTTGACGCCCTGGACGCGCTCGGGGTCGGCTCCGGCTTCAGGGTGCTCATAAACGACAGGAGGATACTGGCGGGCGTGTTCGAGGAGGAGCTCTCCCTTAAGGACCCGCTGGCGGTCTACAGGGTTATAGACAAGCTTGACAAGGTGGGCGAGGAGGGGGTCAGGGCCGAGCTCGAGAGGCTCCTGGGCGCCCCGGCCGCCTCCAAGGTTATGGAGGTCATCTCCATCAGGGGCGACGTGGCGGAGTCGCTGGACAGGCTCTCCAGGGAGCACGGCTCCAACGCCACGCTCATGAAGGGGGTAGAGCACCTAAGGCAGGTGGCCCAGCTTGTCAAGAGGCCCCAGGCCCTGGAGTTCAGCATGTCCCTCGTCAGGGGCCTTGACTACTACACCGGGCCGATACTTGAGGTGGTGCTCGACAGGCCCAGGATAGGCAGCGTGGCCGGGGGAGGCAGGTACGACAGGCTGATATCGCTGTTCGCCAAGAGGGAGGTCCCCGCAACTGGCGCCAGCATAGGCATAGACAGGCTGATAGACGCCGGCCTGGAGGTGGGCCTCTTTAAGGCTGACAGGAGGACCTACACCCAGGTCATGGTGGTCAACGTGAGGCCCGAGAGCTACGCCTACGCCTGGAGGGTGGCGGACGTCCTCAGGTCCTGGGGATTCAGCGTGAGGGTCGACCTGAACAGGTCTGGCCAGGACGAGCAGAGGAGGAGGGCGCTAAAGCTGGGCGTCCCTGTCGTCGCGTTCGTCGGCCCCCAGGAGGAGGCCTCAGGCTCGGTGACCCTGTACTCGCCATCCAGGGGCGAGAGGCTCACAGTAAAGCTTGAGGAGGCGAGGCAGGCCCTGGAGGGGCTGCTGAGCTGATGATGCCCCTGAGCGAGGCCACAAGGTCGAGCGGGGTCAAGGCCTACAGGCTCAGGCTCCTCATGGAGGCCGGCCTCAGGGTTCCCCCCGGGTTCGTCATGAGCCCTGGCGAGGCGTCCCCGAGGGCTATCGAGGAGGCCTGCTCCTCCTCTGGCTGCTCCTTCCCGGCCGCAGTTAGGATAAGCCCGCCCGAGCTGGGGTTAGCCGAGTTCGCCCTCTCAACCATAGGCCTCAGGGTGGCCGAGGGGCCGGAGGACGTGCCATACCTGGCAACCTGGCTCATAGCGAGGGCCGCAGAGATAACGCAGGCCGCCGCAGGGAGCATGATAATAGTCCAGAGCCTGGTGGCCTCCCCCAAGGCGTCAGGGGCCGCCTACACTGTGAGCCCCGTGACCTGGTCCAGGAGGCTGATAGTTGAGGCCGTGCCGGGCCTCGGGGACGAGTTCATGAGCGTCGGCTCCCCGCACGACAGCTTCACCTTCGACCTCTCCCTGAGGCTTGTGGAGAGGAGAGTCATGAGGAAGGCCTACGCGAGGCGGTACGTGCCCGGCAGGGGAGTCGTGGAAAGCCCCCTGGCCGACCCCTGGGAGCAGTCCCTGAGCGACGGGGAGGCAAGGGAGGTGGCCTCGTATGCTCTGAGGGCCGAGGAGGCCCTTGGAGAGCCCCTGGAGCTCGAGTGGGCCTACAGCTCAGGCCCCTGGGCCCTCGGGGCCAGGCCCCTGCCTCATCAGAAGTCTATGTCAACGTAGCTCCCCTCGGCCGGGGTGTACTCCCCCTTGGACTCGAGGGTGCTGAAGACCTCAGCCACCTCGGAGGGAGGGCCGTTGACAAAGAGTATGCCCACGTCGGCCTCCTCCATCACGTTACCCAGGTAGAGGTAGGCGGCGGTGGTCATGGCGCCCTTCCTCGAGTAGTAGACTAATATCGCCTTGCCCTCCGCGCCCTTGGCCCACTCGAGCAGGTAGTCCATCTCCCTGCTGGCCTCCACGGCGAGCATGGTGTGCCTGGGCGGCATGACTATTATTAGGGCCGAGGCCCTGCTGAGCCTGGCCTCGAGCTTCGGCATCTCAGACCCAACCCTGACCTCCCTCGGGGACCACCTGCTGGTGGCCATGATGACCTCCTGCTTCTCCTTAATGGCCTGGCTCACGTCGGGCCTCTGGACCTGCTTGGCCCTCTCCAGCATGTCCCTGTGCACGTCCTCAGCGCCTATGACTTCGAAGCCGCCGTACTCCAGCGACACTTTCTCCCCAGGAAGCTAGCTGGGGCCCAGCTCTTAACTTTCAATCACAAGGAGGAGGGGCCAGGATTAAAGGGGCCCAGGGCTCACGTGTAGATCTTTATGTACTTACCCACGTAGGGCCTGTCCCTGTCCGCGCTTATGTACTGCCTCAGGGCCCTCCTTATGACCTCGGACTTTGGTATGTTCCTCTTCCTTGAGTACTCCTCAAGGAGCTCGAGGAGGTCATCCTCGAGCTTGAAGCTGAGCACCTTCATGCGTTCCACCTCCTATCTTCACCCTCCAACAGGGCTCCGGTACTACTGCAGTACTACCGGAGGCTTTATTGAAAGTCCCTCTCGGACTACAAGAGGAAACCTGCAATAGGACTCTATGTAGCATAAGAGTATATTAGGCCTCCTGCAGTACTCCTCTTACAACGGGGAGACAGCAGTGCCCACGGTGCACCTCTCGCTGAGCGACGCCATGTACAAGCAGCTCAAGGAGAAGAGCGACGAGATAGGCATACAGATAACTGACCTGATAAAGCTCTACATAAAGATGGGCCTCCAGGGAGGCCTCGCCGCCAGGCAGGAGGGCGCCTCTGAGGTGATGGTAGCCAACCTCTCGAACAGGCTTGACAAGGTGGAGAGGGACCTGAAGCTGAAGGTGACCATGATGGAGGGCAGGTACAGGCAGCTGGAGGAGGCGCTCGACTACATACTCCAGAGGCTTGACGCCCTCGAGGACCTGATAGGTGAGGTTAAGGCTAAGAAGGCGCTGGGCGTCGAGCAGGAGAGCGTCAGCACTTAACCGGCCCGCAGCCCTGCCTCACGAGCCTTCCTATGCCCTCCCTCCTGATGTCGTCGAGGCTCATGGGCCTGGGGCTTGTGGACCCCCTCATGTTGAAGAGGTCGTACTCAAGGTCAAGCTCGGTGTAGACGCACATGGAGTTGAGTACCTGCCTCACCTGAGAGATGCCCATCGTGCCTGAGACCGCCTTGGCCAGAGGGCTCCTGTTGTAGACGGTCGTCGCGTCCATAACGTAGGTCGTTGCCAGGACCGGCGAGAGCCTGACGGTCCTCGTGCCTCCCCTTATCCTCTGGTCCCCCCTCCTTCCCCTGAAGGCCAGCAGGGGCATCAGGGAGGCCTCAGTCTCAATGGCCTTAGTGGCCCTGTCGAGCAGCTCCGCCTCCTCCTCGTTTATGCCGTATATGCCCAGCAGGCCCCCCTGGGCGGCCACGTCAGCTATGTAGGAGAGCACCTGGTCGGTGGAGAGCTCCCCGTCGGCGCCCGGGCCGTGCACCGCTATGAGCGAGTCCACGCCGGCCGAGCCGAGGCCGGCCAGCGATACCGAGTCCGCCAGGGGGCTCCAGAGGTTCTCCTCGCACCCGAGGGCGAGCACGTCCCCTCCCACGTCAACCCCTATGACGAGCTCGACCCCAAGCTGGTCCCTGGCGGCCTCAAGGGCCCTCCTCACCCCCTCGCTCCCCCTGCTTATGTCAACGAAGAGCGCCTTCTCGCCCAGGAGCTCGGCCGCCCTGACTATCTGGGGCCTGACCTGCCTCCCAAACCTTATTGCGTACGAGCTCCCGCTGACCAGGGCCGCCGAGTCCCCGAGTATGTCAACGTCAACCATGGCCTCAAGCGGTATGGGCCCCGGGTACGGGTCTATGGCGTACCTCTCCCAGACCACTGAGCCGAGTATTGGCCTTCCGCCGAACCTCCTGACCTTCTGGTAAAGGTAGATGGCCCCGGCGGCGTCTCCCCCTCCGCCTATGCCGAGCACCAGGACCTTCCTGTTGGCCACGGCCTCCTCGAGGCTCTTGAACTTCAACCCAGGCCCCAGCGAGGCCTGTGCCCTTGCTCTTAAAAGTCTCCACCAGGGCCCTATGATATGGATTCCTCATGTAACGGGAATCCATATCGTGGCTAGAGGGACTGCAGCGTGGCCCCGTCGAAGAGCACCGTGGTGCCAGTGAGGTACTCGGGCGAGAAGGCCAGCCACGCTATGAGCTCCCTCAGCTCCTCGGGCCTCCCGAGCCTCCTCAGGGGCGACATGGAGGCGACCCTGGACCAGTAGTCCTCGGCGCTCACGCCCTCCCTCCTTGCAAGCTCACCTATGAGCCTGTCAGCCCCAGGGGTCCTGAAGCTGCCAAGCTCAAGGACTATGACCCTGAGCGACCCCGGGTAGGCCCTTGAGAAGAGCTTAGCCATGGCCGGGAGGCCGGCCCTCACGACGTCGCTCACCCCTGTGGGCCACATGGGTGACCTGGACGAGAAGCTGGAGACCAGTATCACCGTGGCCTTCCTCCCGTTGACCCTGGCCAGCCTCCCCATGAGCCTGGCCGGGAACACGAGGTACATGGAGGCGGCGTACTGCCAGTCGTCCCAGCTGGCGTCGGCCGGCTCGCAGGGCTCGCAGGGAGGGTTGCCGTAGCTAACGAAGGCCACGTCTATGTCGCCCAGGAGCGACCTGGCGTCGTCAACTACGGCCTCGGACTCCCTTGACGTCATGTCTGCGGGCCTCGGTATTGCCTTAACCCCGTACTTCGACGAGATCTCCCTGGCGGCCTCCTCGAGCCCCGCCCTGTCCCTCGCCACAAGCAGCTCGTCGCACCCCCTCGAGGCCAGGGCCCTGGCCGCCTCGAGGCCTACGCCCCTGCTGGCCCCCGTGACTATCGCGTTGCAGCCCAACCGCGCCCCGGCCCTCTCTGTATTATAAGGAAAATTAAGCCCGCGCCCACAGTTAGGGCTGGGAGCTAAGGCTTTGGGCCAGGCCGTGCTGGAGCTAAGGGACGTGCGGAAGAGGTTCGGGGACAGGGAGGCCCTGAGGGGCGTCACGGTGAGCGTCGGGGAGGGCGAGTTCCTGGGCCTCGTGGGCCCCAACGGCGCCGGCAAGACGACACTCATAAGGGTCTCCCTGGGCCTGCTGAGGAGGGACTCCGGCGACGTAAGGCTGTTCGGCAGGGACCCGTTCCTTGACCCCACAGCGAGGGAGAGCGTGGGGGTCATATTCGAGAGGCCCTCCCTCCCGGCAACCATGCCAGTCATAGAGCTGCTCAGGAGGGCGGCCAGGATCTACGGGGTGCCCGAGTCCGACGTTAGAGAGGCCGTTAAGCTGGCAGGCCTCGAGGGCCACGAGTCCAGGCCCTTCGGCCAGCTCTCGGCGGGCCTTAAGCAGAGGGCGGCCATAGCCCACGCCCTCATAGCCTCGCCCAAGTTCCTCGTAACAGACGAGCCCACCAGCAACCTTGACCCGGTTGAGAGGGCGTCAGTGCTCGAGACGCTCTCAAGGCTGAAGAAGGAGAAAGGCGTGACGATACTGCTCTCAAGCCACGTGCTCTCGGAGGTGCTGAGGGTGGTCGACAGGATAGTGGTGATAAAGCAGGGCTCGGTGGTGGCCCAGGGGGCCCCCGACGAGGTAATAGGGTCCATAAAGGTCGCCAGGGTCAGGGCGCCCGACCCCCAGGCACTGGCCAAGGCGCTAAGCGAGAGGGGGCTCAGCGCGGAGGCCAGGGTGCAGGAGGTCACAGTCAGGCTCAGGGGTCCTGACGACGAGAGGGCCCTCCTTCTTGCGCTGGCTGACGCCGTGGGCTCCGGCATAAGGTACTACGGCATAGACCTGGTGGAGCCCGGCCTCGAGGAGCTCCTGAGGGAGGTGAGCTGATTGTCCATAAGGAGGGACCTTGAGCTGCTCTACCTGGACCTCTGGGACGCCCTCAGGCCGCCGGGCTTCGATATAATGCTCCTCGTGGTCGCGGCCATGGGTGGAGCCCTCTCGGTGCTTCAGCCAACCTCTAGCCCCGTGGCGGCCCTCGGGCCGGACTTCACCTTCAGCCCCGAGTTGCTGGCCCTCTTCGTGACGACCATATACATTGCGATAAGGTCCTCGTCGGACCTGGTCAACGTAGTGCAAGGGGGGATAATGCAGGTCTACATGAGCTACCCCATCTCAAGGAGGGCGGTGGCGGCCGTGCTCTACATAACCAGGTCGCTGCTCCCGGCGGCCATGCTCCTCGGGGTGCCCGCGGTGGTGACCGCCATAATGCTCTACCCAGTGGTGCTCAGGGGCCCCGCCCAGTACGCAGCCATGTGGGCCTCGTACCTGGTGCAGAGCCAGCTCTACGGCACCCTCTTCCTCCTGCTGTCCAGCAGGTTCAGGTCCACGGGCACAGCGATAATTGCGAGCATATCCTTCTACTTCGGCTACGTGGCCCTCTCGGGCATGCTCTACCTGATGGGGCTCCTAGACAACATGCAGTCGCTCGTGAACGCCTCTAACTCCATGGGGTTCTACTTCGACGTCTACTACGGCCTCACGGGGCAGGCGGTCAGCGCCTGGCAGTACCTGGTGGTGCCGCTCTCGTACGCTGTTCTATTAGGCCTCTACTTCTACTACTTTGAGAGGAGGTTCGAGCCGACTTGAGGTGGCTCAGGACAGCCGTTTCAAGGCTGCTGTTCTTCGTCGGCGTCGCGCTGATAATATCAAGCCTGGTGGCTACCTACTACGGCGTCCAGCTGGGGACCTCCTACTCGACTGCAGTGCCCTCGTCGCAGGTGGGCGCGGCGGTTGCAGTGGTGATGCCGACGACCTCCCAGGGCGTCGCCACCGTGAGGGTCACAGGGGCCTCCCAGGTGCTCTACCTGAGTCTTCAGGCAAACCCGATAGCCCTCCTGCCCCAGGTCAAGGGCCTCGGGCTCAAGGTCGTCACGCTGTCAACGGACGAGGACTTCAGGGCCGGCGTGATAGTGGAGGTGGCAGGCCTGCAGGGCAACCCAATATTCGTCGAGGAGGCCTTCCAGAACACTGTGAAGTACTCCAAGCCTGTGAACGGCGTCTACACCGTGAGGGGCGACGTGAACAGCTCCAGCTACCTGGTGGTGGTGGCGGTGCCGGGCAACTCCAGCTCAAACGTGGAGGTCAGCGTTGACTACAGGGTGACGGGCTACGGCAGGCTCTCAAACCTGGGGGCGGTCGCCGGGGCCGCGGTCCTCGTGGCGGCCTCGCTGGCCTACGACCTCCTCAGGAGGGCCGCCTAACGCTTTTATTGCCAAGCCCCCACCAGCCTTGAGGCGAAGTATATGTCGCAGGGCCAGGAGAACGTGGTGCTCATAGGCAAGAAGCCCGTAGTTAATTATATGCTTGCCCTCATAGAGGTCTTCAACTCCTCCCCCTCGGCCGAGGTCAAGGTTAAGGCGAGGGGGAAGGCCATATGCAAGGCCGTTGACGTGATAAGCGCCGTGAAGGCCAGGTACTTCGCTAACCTCTACGTCAAGTCCTTCTCGGCTGACTACGAGGAGGTCGACACTGACAAGGGCAAGGTGAGGCTCCCGGCAGTTGAGATAACCGTCGCCCTCGCCCCTCAGGGCCCCCAGCCTAGTCCCCAGCCTGCAGGCCAAACCTCCTGAGGAGGGACCTGTCCCTCTTCAGCCTCTTGACCACAGCCTTGACTGACTTGTAGTAAGCCAGCAGCTCCTTGACGTCGTTCACAGTGGTCCCGCTGCCAATGGCTATCCTCCTCATCCTCGACCTGTCTATTATGTCAGGGTCGTCAAGCTCCTCATATGTCATGCTCTCTATTATGTGAAGCCACTTGTTGATCTTCTCCTCCCCGAGCTTCACCTGCTCGTCGCCAACCTTGACCGGGAGCGTCGACAGGGGCAGCATCTCCAGGACCCTGCTCAGCGGGCCCAGCCTCCTTATTGACTTGAGCTGGGCGTATATGGTCCTCATGTTGACCCTGCCCTTCTCTATGTCCTCCTCCACTACCTTTACGGCCCTCTCCTCGGCCTCCGCCTCCCTCACCCTCTCGAGCAGCGACCTTACGTCGCCGAGGCCCATTATCCTTGAGACGAAGCCCTGGGGGTCGAAGGGCTCAAGCTCGTCCACCTTCTCGCCGGTGCCCACGAACTTAACCCTGGCCCCGGTGGCCGCCACGGCCGAGAGCACCCCTCCGCCCTTGGCCGTGCCGTCAAGCTTGGTCACTATTATCGTGCCGATGGGGGTCGCCTCGTGGAACCTCCTGGCCAGGTCGAAGGCCCTCTGGCCTATGGCGGCGTCGATCACCAGGGCCACCTCGTCAGGGCTGACGGCGTCCGCGATCCTCCTCATCTCATCAAGGAGCGCCTGCTCATCGCCGTAGCCGTGCCTCCCGGCCGTGTCAACTATGACCACCTGGGCCCCCCTCGACTCGAGCTCCTTGACCCCCCTGGCGGCTATCTCCTCGGCCCTCCCGGCCGGCTCCCCGTAGAACAGGGCCCCCGACATCTGGGCCAGGGTCCTCAGCTGCTCGAGGGCCCCAGGCCTGTAGGTGTCCGTCTCCACCAGGCCGACCCTGTAGCCCCTGGCGGTGTAGAACCTGGCCAGCTTCCCCGCCGTAGTTGTCTTCCCCGAGCCCTGCACGCCCACCAGGAGGATGACCCAGGGCACCTTCCTCGGCTCCACGCTCGGGGGCTCCTCACCCCCGAACACCTTGACAAGCTCCTCATAGACTATCTTCAGGAACCAGTCCCTCCTGCTCACGCCCGGCGGCGGCTCCTGCTCGAGGGCCCTCTGCCTTATGGTGTCGCTGAGCTTCTTTACGAGGGCGACGTTGACGTCAGCCCTTATGAGCTCCCTCTGCAGGTCCCTTATGAACTCCTCGACAGAGTCCTTGTACGTTGAGCCTCCGCCGAGGAACTTCCTCACTGCCTCCCTGAGGCCCTCGAGCACCAAGGTCCTTTCCCTTGGTTTCCCCAGCGATTGAGGCTAATAACCTCAAGGCCTCCAGAGGCCCAGGTGCGGGCCATGAGCTTCGAGGTGAGGGCAGTAACCCTTCACCTTGGCACGGTGGAGGGCGACGAGGTGGCCGAGTCTATCGAGGACGCAGTGAGCAGGCTCCTCGACGCCGTCGACTCCGCCGCCTCAGAGCTGGGGGTCAGGCCCACGTACGCGAGGGTAGCCATACCCGGCCCGGGGGACGCCGGGCTGGGCGGCCTGGCCAAGGAGCTTGAGCACCTGACCTCCCAGGCCTCAATAAGCGTCGGGCAGCTTGACCTGAGCGTCGGCCAGGAGGACCTGAAGGCGCTGGCCTCGGCGGGCCTCTACGCCTCCCTGATGCTCAGGGAGCCCTCGTGGAGCGAGGCCAGGGCCGCCGCCTCCCTCATAGCGGGAATAGCTTCTGAGGACCCGGTTCTCGCCACCAGGGTGGCGGTTAACGTCTCCGGCGAGAGGCACTTCATCACGCCCTACTACCCGCTGGCCTCAGCAGTTCCAGGCAGGGTTGGGGTCACGGCAGCCCTCACCTACCCCTCTTACCTAGCCTCTGCATACAGGTCGGGCGGGATTAAGGGCATGGTCAAGGCTATAGCCGAGGCCCACGGCAGGGCCGAGTCGCTGGCCAAGGCTGTTGCGAGCCGCCTGGGCGCTGAGTACATGGGCGTGGACCTCAGCGTCTCCCCGTGGATGGAGGACTCCTCCCTTGGTCTTGTCGAGGAGGTCGCCAGCGTCAGGATGCCGAAGCCGGGCTTCGTGGTCGGCGTCAGGCTGGTCAACGAGGCCATAGCCGAGGCCTCCAGGGGGCTCAGGACAGTAGGGTTCAACGAGGTCATGCTCCCCGTGGGCGAGGACTCCAAGCTCAAGGCGAGGGCCAGCGAGGGCGACGTGAACGCCAGGTACCTTGCAATGCTTAGCGGGGCCTGCGTGGCGGGCCTGGACATGGTTGCTGTCCCGGCGGACCTGCAGGGTGTTGCGGGCCTCATACTTGACGTGGCCTCGTACTCGAGGGCCAAGGGCAGGACCCTCGGGGTGAGACTCATACCGGTAGACGGCGCCGAGCCAGGGGACAGGGTTGACCTGGGCCGCTTCGGCGACGCGCCGGTGATAGCCATCTAGCCGCCGTAGGTGAACTGGCAGCTGGCCTGGTAGCCTGACGCCGTGAACACGGTCACCGTGTAGGGCTCATACTGGTTAAGCGCCATAACGTACATGGTTATGGGCACGTAGTGCCTGGGAGGTATGTACACCTGCGTGGTGTTCGAGGCGTCCTCGAAGCCGGCGCTGTCATAAAGGTAGGCTCCTGAGACCTCGACGCCGGAGGTGCCGTTGTTGTAGACTATGGCGTAGACCTGTAGCATGCCCTGTTGCGTGGCCACGGCGCCGCAGGAGAGCAGCGTGACCCTCTGCTGCGTTATCGCTATGCCTGGGGCCCCTATCCTTGAGGCTATTATGGGCGACAGTCTGACCAACATCAGGGCTATGAGCACCGCCGCGGCGAACATGGCTATAGCGGCCAAGTTCTCCCTCACAGGGAGCCCCGGCAGCCTTGGCCTCCTCAAGCCCAGTACCGTAATACCCTGCAGGGCCTGAGGTATTACAGGGGTCAGCCTAGGCCCCTCACACTTGTCAAGTGGCCCCACGTG